>DASWOO010000607.1:0-3542 GCA_036404335.1 Kofleriaceae bacterium | reverse complement strand
GCACGTCGGTCGCGGTCGCGATCCGGCCCTGCGTGGCCTGCACCATCGCCTGGCGATCGGCGGCGACCATCCACAGCCGGTCCAGCACGATCGCCAGCGTCTCCTTGATCGGGATCCGCGGCGGCAGCCAGCCGACCGTCTTGGGCCCCATCGTGTCGATCACGGTCTCGACCTCGGCCCGGTCGTCGGGCGACAGCGGCGCGGCGCCGCCGACCAGGCGCTCGAACCGATCGCGCGCCGAGCCGACCAGATCGAAGCCCAGGTAGAGGAGCCGCAGCTCGCCGTCGTGGTGGGTGACCAGGTCGCTGGTCGTCGCCGCGCGCACGAACGGATCGCCGATCGCGACCCGGCGGTGGCAGATCGGGCAGCCGGCGTAGGTCCCGCCGTCCCAGCACGACCGGCACACCAGGTGGCCGCACGGATCGAGCACGCCGACCGACTTGAGCTGGCCGCACCACGGGCACGGCTGGTTGGGCCGGGTCAGGATCCAGGTCAGCATCCGCCGCAGGTACAGCGACTGCGTGTGATCGGGCATCGACGCGCGGAACCCGCGGAACAGCGGGACGTGCGGCCGGTGCGCGCCGAGCGACATCGCCAGGGTCGCCGAGATCCACGACCGCAGCTCGAGGATGGTCTGCTGCGGCAGCCGGCGCATGGTCATCGCCAGGTCGAGGCTCATCACGTAGCCCAGCTGGGCGAGCTCGTCCTCGAACTTCTCGAGGTCGACGTCGCGCGTCGGCCGGGTCGCGGCGCTGGCGACCCGATCCGGGTCCAGCACCACCGTGTGAGTGCGCGCCAGCAGCAGCGTACGGATCGGGTCCATCAAGAAGGGTGGGCGGAGAGTGGATGCGCTACCGTTGGTATAAGAAGGAAGCGCATCCGGAGCCGCCCGGCCCGAGATTATCACGCGTAAGTATTAATGTGCGTGCCCTCGCCGCTGGCGCCGACCGGCGGTGGTGACGACTGCTCGATCAGCGCGACGGTCTGCGCGCCCTCGACCTTCTCCTGATCTTGAGCGAGCTTCTGAACGCGGATGGCGTACGCGCCCGACGGATCGACACCGGCTCCGGAGATCTCCATGTCGGGTGTGTCGGCCGCGCGCGCCGGGGATCAAGGCGCGATGTCGACTTGCACGGTCTGGACCGCGAGGCCGCCGCGGCTGTCGCGCAGCACGAGCCACAGCGTCGCCGGGCCGGCCGCGGGCGTGTGCCACGTGGTCGAGACGGTGGTCGCCGGGTCGGTTTCGCCGACCGCGCTGGCGTCGACCGCGAGCGCGCCGCCGGTGGCGAACCACGACAGTCGCATCGCCTCGCGCCGGGTGACCAGGGTCTGGCTGGTCAGGTCGTAGAACAGATAGGGCTCGGCCGCGGCCGCCGGCCACGACGCGGTGAGCGTGACGTCGGTGCCGGCGCGCAGCGCGGGCAGGGCGATCGGATCGAGCGTGGGATTGCGGTTGGCGACATAGCGCAGGTCGTAGTCGTGGGCGACGTCACCCGGCGCGGTCGGCAGGTGACAGGTGATCCGGGTCAGCTCGAACGCGAGCAGGTCGCCGGCGACGACCCGCACCGGCTGGTAGTAGCCGCCGGTCGGATCGGGATCGCGCGGCCGGAGCTCGGTCGACGGGGTCTCGGGGCCGAACAGCAGGCAGCCGCTGCCGGGCACGGTCGCCATGATCGACGGCGCGGTGCCCAGCGGCTGCTCGTGCGGGTCGTCGAGGCAGTCGGCCGACACCGCGTTGTCCTCGGTCGGCGGCTTGGGCGCGGTGCAGAACGCCCAGGCCGGCGCCGCCGCTTCGGCCCCGCCGGGCCCGCCGATCACCGCGGTGTAGCGCACCGCGCCGCCCGGCGCGACCTCGGGCGGCTCGGCCACCACCGCGATCACGCGCGGCTGATCGACGATCGCCAGCCGCTGGTCGAGCGCATCATCGCAGCCCGCCATACATAGGATGAGCACCAAGCACTTCATCGTTCTACCCGCAGGCCGCCGACCGCGAGCAGCGGCAGGCTGGTCAGGTGGCCCTGCTGCGAGAAGTCGGCGTTGTAGATGATCTCCTCGGCGTTGGCGCGGTCGGTCAGGTTCTGCAGCTCCAGGTAGACCGCGCCGCGCACCGCGGTCGTGATCGCGAACCGGCGCTCGGCCCGCACGTCGATCGCGAAGAACGTCGGCAGCCGGACGCCGTTGTGATCGCCGCGGATCGGCTGGAACCGGCCCGAGCGGCTGTCGAAGAACGCGCCGATCACGGCGGTGCGCGGCTCGCCGGTCGCGAGCCGGACCCGGCCGCCGACGGTCCACGGCCCGCGGTCCCAGCCGGCGACGGCGACGAGCCCGTGGGTCTGATCGTGGTCGAACAGCCGCTCGGGCTGCGCGTCGGCGTCCTTGCGGGTCGACCTGCTGAGCGTGTAGCTGAGCCAGCCGGTGACGCCGTGCCAGTCGACCAGCCGCGCGGTCAGCTGCACGCCGAGCACGCGGCCGGTGCCGCCCTGGGTCAGGTTCTGCGCGAGCAGCGGCGTGGCGGCCAGATCGCGGGCGACGAGGTCGTCGAGCCAGCGCGCGTAGCCCGCGGCCTCGAGCGCGAACGGCGCGTGGCGCCAGCCGCCGCCGGCCGTGACGTGCCAGGCCTGCTCGAGGCCCAGGCCCGGCGTGCCGAACACCGCGCTGGTGTCGCCGGCCTGGCGCGCCTGGTGATAGCGGCCGGCGTCGGCGCGGACCCTGAGGTCGCGGCCGAGCTGGACCTGCAGCGAGCCGCGCGGGTCGTCGGTGAAGTCGACCTGCTGCGCCGCGATCGCCGGCGTCGCGCCGACCCGCGGGGTCAGCCGGCTGGCGCCGAGCATCCACGCGTCGAACCGGTCGCCGAGCGTCGCGGTGACCCGGCCGAGCCGCAGATCGGCGGCGACGTGGCCCGCGGCGTCGATCGTCGTCGCGGCCCAGCGATCGGCGGCGACGTCGTCGCCGGGCGGCTGGCCGAAGATGTACAGGTCGCCCTCGCGGACCGGGATGGTCAGCGAGCCGGCGCGGCGCAGCGCGGCGCGCTCGGCGTCGAGGTCGGCGCCGTAGGTCACGGTGATCGGATCGGCCAGCCGGTGCTGCTGCGCCGCGCGCACGCCGCCGACCCAGGCGTCGTCGCGCTGGCTCGCCGGGATCAGCCCGACCTGCAGGTCGTAGCTCGTGCGATCGCGGCCGGCCCACACCGTGGCGGTGTCGTAGCCCTCGGCGCGATCGCGGCGGATCGAGACCTGCGCGCGCAGCGTGCGCTGGTCGGTGCGCTCGTCGACCTGGGTCGCCGGATCGTCGGACGCCAGGGTCCGGTCGAGCGCGTCGAGCGAGCCCAGCACCCAGCCGGTGACCACGACGCCCGCGGCGAGCGGCGCGCGGACGACGACCTGGCCGTCGCTCCAGCTCGGCACCGGCGCGTTGGGCGCGAGCCGCTTCCGATCGGTCACCAGATCGATCGCGTGGTCGAGCCAGCCCTGGCGGACCGCGGCCGCGATCGTCGCGCCGCCGATCGCGAGCTTGCCGGCGGCGCTGGCATCGAGCACGTCGGC
>DASWOO010000606.1:0-3974 GCA_036404335.1 Kofleriaceae bacterium | reverse complement strand
CATGAGGATGAACAGCGACCACGTCAGCAGCGTCGGGTCGCGCCACAGCCGCATCACCTCGCGGACCATGCCGGTCAGCGTGCGTGGAATCCTCACCTGGGCCATGAAAAGCGTTGGTTAGTGACCGGAGGGTCGCCGAACGTTCTGTAGCACAATGCCAGCGAGTTTCGACGAGTTAGGGTCCGGGGCGTGCGCGGGCCGGGACCCCGACCGCGACGACGCCGGCCGGCAGGGAGCGGGTGATCGCCGCGCCGGCGCCGACGGTGGTCCATGCGCCGACGCGCACACCCGGGATCGCGACGGTGCCGATCCCGAGGAACGCGCCCTCGTCGATCGCGACGTTGCCCGCGAGCCGGGTGCCCGGGGCGAGGTGGACGAACCGGCCGATCGCGCAGTCGTGGTCGATCGAGGCGGCGGTGTTGACGATCGCGTGATCGCCGATCACCGCGTCGGGCTGGATCACGGCGCCGGCGAACACGACCGCGCCGGCGCCGAGCACGACGCTCGGGTCGATCACCGCGGACGGATGCGCGATCGCCGCGAACCGGCAGCGCGCGACCTGGGCGAGCTGGGCGCGGATCCGATTGGCGCCGATCGCGAGCACGGCGATCGCGTTCGCGTCGTCGAGCACGGCGCCGACGGGTCCGGTGATCGGCGCGCCGAGCAGCTCGCGGCCCCAGCGCTCGGCGTTGTCATCCACGACGCCGGCCACCGTGTGCCCGGCCGCGCGGCAGGTCGCGATCACCACCTTCGCGTGACCGCCGGCACCGACGACAACCAGGCGTGACATTGGCTCGACAATAACGCAAGATCCGGCAAAAGCCGTGTCGACGGACGCTCCAGAGCAGTCGCCCAGCGCCAGCCACAGCTCGCTGCCGCGCCAGGTCCGCCGCGGGATCTCGTGGAACCTCGTCGGCGCGGTGTCGACCAACGCGATGCGGCTCTTGGTCGTCGTCGTGCTCGGCCGCGTGCTCAGCTCGCGCGACTTCGGCATCGTCGCCGCCGCGCTGTCGGTGATCGCGATCATGCACATGGTCCGCGACCTCGGCATCGGCCCGGCGCTGATCCAGCGCAAGGCGCTCGAGCCCGGCCACATCGCGACGGCGTTCGCGATGTCGACGTACCTCGGCATCGGCCTGGCGGTGATCATCGTGATCAGCGCGCCGCTGGTCGGCGACCTCTACCACAGCCCGCAGTGCGTGAGCTTGTTGCGCGCGCTGGCGGTGATCTTCGTGTTCCGCGGCGTGGCGATGACGTCGCAGATGCTGTGCCAGCGGGCGATGAACTTCCGCGCGGTGGCGCTGATCGACACGCTGTCGTACGCGGCGGGCTCGATCACCAGCATGGTGCTCGCCGGGATCGGCGCCGGGCCGTGGTCGCTGGTCGCCGGCTACCTCGTCGAGGAGGGCCTCAGCACGGTCGTGTTCCTGGCGATGTACCGACCCCGGATCACGCTGCGGGTCGAGCGCGACAAGCTCCGCCACCTGCTCGGGTTCGGCGCGGGCCAGACGATCTTCCAGCTCGCCAGCGTGATCGCGACCCAGGGCGACAACGTGATCGTCGGCCACTCGATGGGCCCGACCAAGCTCGGCTACTACACGCGCGCGTACGATCTGATCAAGCTGCCAGGCGCGGTGTTCACCAACCTGGTCGGCAACGTGCTGTTCCCGGCGTTCTCGCGGCTGCAGGGCGACCCGGAGCGGCTGGGCGCGGCGTTCCGGCGGATGACGTTCGTCAACGCGCTGATCCTGCTGCCGGCGAGCGCGGTGCTGATCGTCGTCGCGCCCGAGGCGATCCGCATCCTGATGGGGCCGCGCTGGAACGATGCGGTGCTGCCGTTCCAGATCCTGGCGCTCAGCATGATGATGCGGGTCAGCTACAAGGTCGGCGTCGTGGTCGCCAACGCGGCGGGCGCGGTCTACGGCCTGGCGATCGTCAACATCATCTATGCCGGGTTCGTGATCGGCGGCGCGGCGCTGATGGTGCCGTACGGGATCCCGGGCATCGCCGGCTCGACCGCGGTGTCGATCGGCCTCATGTACGTGCTGTGCTCGTGGCTCGGCATGAAGCACTGCACGCTGGGCTGGCGGGCGTTCGGCGCCGCCCACGTGCCGGGCCTGATCGCCGGCGTCGTGATCGGCGCGGCCGCGTGGCCGCTGGCCGAGGCGCTGCGCGACGCCAACGTGCTCGGGCCGATCCGGCTCGTCGTGATCGCCGCGGTCGGCGCGATCCTGACCCTCGCGATGGTCGGCTGGTGGACCCGGCGCGGCAACGGCGACTTCGGCTGGCTGCGCGGCGAGCTCGGCGTCGTCACCAAGCGGCTGCGCCGCAAGCCGAAGCCGCAAGCCGCCGGCGGCTAGTCCGGAACCAGCTGCAAGCTGATCGAGAAGTTCGCTTCCGTGGGGTCGCCGTCCTTGTCCTTGGGGATCGGGAACCGCCAGGTGCTCATCAGGTTGCCGATGCACGCGTCGACCTCGCCTGCGAAGCCGTGGGCCGCGCCCTTGGTCGTCCGGCCGGTCTCGTTGACGGTCAGGGTCAACGTCACCTTGCCGCGCGCGCTGGCGTCCTTCTTCAGATAGTCCTTGTAGCAGCGCTTGAGCCCGGCCATGTAGACCGACTGGATCTTGGCGAGGATGATGTCGGGGGTCAGCGTCGAGTCATCGAGCGCCTGCTTGTCGGAGACCGAGATCCGGCCGGACGGGCCGTGCTCCTGCTGCTTGCCGCCGCCGGCGCTCTCGGTGCCGCCCGGGGCGTCGATGTTGGGGCCGTGGCCGGTGCCGACCCGGGCGTCGCCGTCGCCGCGCGAGCCGCGCCCGGCGCCGCCACCGACCTTGACCTCCTGATTGCCCTCGCGGACCTGGCTTATCTCCATGCCGAGGTCCTGGCCGGGCCGGCGCTGGCTCATGTCGCCGTCGCTGGTGCCGTCCTTGCCCTCGCCGGTCAGCGCGTTGGCGAACGCGTTGGCCTCCTCCTGCATCGCGGCCTGGTCCTTCTGGCCGCTCGACTTGCCGCCGTCGCCCTTGTCCGGGGTCTTGGCGGGCACCGGCTTGTCCGGCTTCTTCTCGGTGGCCGAGCCCGCGGCCGAGCCGGTCTGCGCGGCCTCGGGCTTGGGCTGGCTCAGGTCGACCTGGTAGGTGTCCTGCTTGAACGTCAGGTTGTACGCGCGCTCGGCGATGCCGCTCGGCACGTCGACGTCGGTCAAAAGCGCGATGATCACCAGCGCGAAGTGCGCCAGGATCGACACGCCCATGATCACCGACAGCCGCGGATCGAACCGGTCGGCGAACGAGCCGCGGACCGACGCCGGCAGCATCGGCTTGGGCTGGCGCGGCGGCTCGGTGACGAACTGGAACAGGATGGTCAGGTCGCCGAGCGACAGCTTGCCGCGCGCGCCCTCGTTGAGCGGGACCGAGTAGTACTCGCCCTGGCTGCTCGCGCCCTTGACCTTGAGCTGGTCGAGGGTCTGGACCTGGCCGCCGGCATCGCTCATCCGGCCGTCCATGCGCGACAGGAAGCGCAGGGTGTAGCGGCCCTTGTCGTCGACCGAGAACAGCGTGAACTCGAGCGGCAGGCCCTCGATCGGGATCGAGAACGTGTTGCGCATCGACTGGCCGATCGAGACCTCGATCCGCTCGCGGATCAGCCGCTCCTCGATGATCTTGCCGCCGAGCAGCATGCCGATGCGCAGGATGCGCTGCCGGCTGCCCGGGGCCTCGTCACGGCGGACCGCGCCGCTGCCGTTGCCGTTGCCGTTGCCGTTGTTGGTCGCCTTGGTCGGCATCAGAACGGCGCCTTCTTCACGGTGGCGAGGATCAGCGGCATGAAGTCCTGCTTGAGGCTCTCCCACTCGTAATCGATGTTCTTGGCGGTGAGCACGTAGACCACGCTCGGCCGCGGGACCTTGCCGCACACCGAGACCACGGTGTCGATCACGGTGACCGGCTTGCCGTTGACGTACTCGATGTGGAACTTGC
>DASWOO010000605.1:0-7389 GCA_036404335.1 Kofleriaceae bacterium | reverse complement strand
GACCAGCGGCTCCGTGATGTCGACCTCGACCCCGCTCGCGCCCGCGATCGCCTCGCCCGCGACCACCACGCGCAGCCGCGCGATCGGCCCCTCTCCGATCGCGGTGGCCATGATCTCGATGAGATCCGACGCCAGGCTCGTCGGCCGGTCCAGCGTCACCGGGATCACGCGGTCCGCGGTGTTGCGCGTGACCGTCAGCTCGAGCCGGGTCGCGACCCGCTGCCGCCCGGCGAGCCGCAGCGCCAGCCGCTCGGCGAGCGAGGTCAGCGCGGCCGCGCCGGTGAACAGCCCGACGTCGGCGCTGGCCTGGCTGCTGACCACCAGCTCCTCGCGGATCGGCGCCTCGGGCGCGTACGGCCGCAGCTGGCCGCCGCTGTCGCCGCGCGCCAGCGCCTGGTAGTCGAACTCGATCGGCCGCGCGACCGACGGCGCCGGCAGCGCCGCGAACTCGCCGAGCGTGCGCACGCCGAGCGACTCCAGCATGTGCTGGACCTCGGACGAGATCGCGAGCAGCGCCAGCGGCTGGGGCGCGAGGAACGCCGCCGAGCCGCCGCGCGGCACGCTGATCACGCCGCGGTCGTCGCCGCGCGTGCCCTCGTCTTTGCCGGCCTGGGTCAGCGCGCGCAGCGCCTCCGAGGCCTGGCGAGAAACCCCGCCATCCCGCCCATCGTCCTCGGGCCGCGACACGTGCTCTCGCACCGCGCGCGGCACCAGGAGCCCTCCGCCCTCCCGCCGCGCGCCCGCGGCCTCTCCCTCGCTACCCTCCGCAGCCTTGCGCGACGCGCCGGCCCCTCTTGACCCACCCGCCGCCTGCCGCGCGCTCGGCCGGCGCTCCGCGCCCCCGTGCGCCGCAGCGACCCACGCCGTGAACCGATCGTCGGCGATGCCGATCCGCCCCATGATCCCGACGTCGTCGAGCAGCGCGAGCAGCCGCTCGCCGAACGTGGCCCCGCGCGTCTTGCTCGGGACCTCGCAGTACATCGCCAGGTGCGCGCCCGAGCCGGCCGACGCCACGCGCCCGCCGAGATCGACGAGCGACGACACGCCGAGCAACGCATCGGCGATCGCCCGCGCGGTCTCGCGCTCGAGCTGCGGATCGGCGTGGACGATGCGCAGATCGGGCGACACGAACCGCGCCGCCGACGCCGTCATCCCCAGCCGCACGCCCAGCGCCCACGCCGCCCGCGAGCACGCCAGGACGATCGGCCCGTGCAGGGCCGCCTGGGCCCGGCGGCCCGGCGCCGGCTCGCTACCGGCACCCGCCACGGCGACCGCGGCGCCGCGGAGCGAGGGGTCGACCCGGCCGAGACTCTGGAGCGCGAACTGCGGAACGTGGACGCATGCGATGCGCATGTCCAAGGTGTAGCGCACTGGTCTGATGTTCAGTAGGAAATCGACCGGCCCAATGCATTCCGAATAGTGATCCAACTATTTGGAATGGCTGGCGATGTCCGGATGAGATCTACATCGCCCGGGCGCAGCGCGGGTGCCCGGTTGGATCGGGCGACCGGAACCCCTGGCGCCGGCACCGTGATGCCGATGACGAAGCGACCGTAGAGCAGGTGATGTGCCCGCGAGCTCGGGTATCGATTCGCCCGGGCGCCGTCTGCCGCTCGTGGCCGTCGACATCCGAGCGTATCGAAACACTGAAATCAGCGTGCCTGTCCCGCTCGTGCCGGGCAAATCGCGACTGGAACAACTGCCTCGGATCCACGGCGCGACACCGGGATCGACAAGGCAGCTGCCGCGCGGACTAGCGATCCTTGGTCAGGTTCGCGATCAGGTTCGCGCCGACCAGCGAGCTCGACGCGCCGGCCGGCAGCAGGGTCACGCGCGCCTGGCTCTCGAGCAGGCGCTGGAGCTCGAGGACCTCGAACATCGTGCGGGTGATCAGCTTGTCGGACGAGATCTGGCGCAGCGCGCTGCCGACGATCTCGGGCCGGATCGCCGCGGCGCGGGCGAACTCGACGGCGGCGGTGCGCTCGGCGCTGCTGCTGATGATGCTGACCTGGTTGATGCCGTCCTGGCGGATCGCCGAGGTCACCTGGCGCAGGCGGTTGGTCACCTTCTCCTCGATCTGGTGGATCATGCCGCCGTCGCGGAAGTGGACCTTGCGGATGTAGACCGAGCCGACCATGAACCCCCACTCGTGGGAGTGCTGCGAGACCTCCTCGCGCACGGTCTGCGACAGATCGTGGCGGTCCTCGAGCAGCCGGGCCAGCTTCATGTTCGACAGGCCGCGCACCGTGGCGTTGGAGACGTTGGCGCGCAGCGAGCCGTCCGGGTCGGTGTTCTTGAACAGGTAATCGACCGGGTTGGAGATGAACATCTCGTACCAGACGCCGATGCCCATCGGCGCGCCTTCCTCGGAGTTGACCGGCTGCGACCGCAGGTAGGTCTGGTCGATGCGCAGGTCGAGGACGTACTTCTTACCGAGCAGTGGCACGAGCAGCGCGCGCAGGCCGATCCGCGGCCACAGCGAGTAGATGCCCGGCTGGTCGAAGATCGCGGCGACCTTGCCGAACAGCGTGTAGACGTGGGCGCGGCGCTCGAACACGATGATGTAGAAGCCGAACGCGCGGGCGAGCGCGAACACGATCGGCACGACGATCCACAGCGCGGCGAACATGACGGCGGCGAGCGGCAGGACGTTCACGACTTCACCTCCATCACGACGCGCTCGGCCTTGGCGAACAGCCCGAGCCGGATGTTGCGCAGGTAGGTCTCGAGCGCCTCGGGGCCCTGCGCCTGCAGCAAGGTCAGCTGCGAGGCCAGCGCGCGCAGCGGCTCGACCTCGGCCTGGGCGCGCAGGGTCTCGATCTCGACCGCGCGCCGGCTCTGGACGATGCGCTGGTCGGCGGCGGCCTGGGCCAGGCTGGTCTCCGACGACACCTGGTTGTGCGCGGTGTTGATCGCGGCGAGCGCCGACTCGACCTCGCGCGGCGGCTCGATCTCGGTGATCAGCGACGCGTCGAGGTGGACGCCGTAGCGCGCGACCGACGTCGCGCACTCGCGATCCATGACGTAGTTGAGGGTCCGTAAGTTCTTGCGCAGATCGTTGATCGAGATCCCGGAGATCGTCGCGTCCACGGGATTCTCCTCCGTGTGCGGCGCCTCGAAATTGGCAATCCGCTCGCGCAGCACGGACACGAAATAGCCCATGATGTGCGACGACGGCCGCTTGACGCCGAACAGATAGGCATACAGGTTCTGCTCGGAAACCCGGAAGCGGATCTGGCCGGTCAGGGCGACGTTGAGCTGGTCCTTGGTCACCGCGTCGAGCACGGTGCCGCCCTGGTTGGCGGACGGGTCGTCGGGATCCCACGCCATGTTGACGGTGCGCGTGGCGATCGAGACCTTGTGCACGGTCTGCCACGGCCAGCGGAAGTACGGGCCGCCCGGGCCGACCACGCGGATCTGCGGATACGCGTAGCGCTCCTTCTCCGAGTCGGTGAACCCGGCGGCCTCCGGGGTGTAGACCGACGTCGCGCCGAGCAGGCGCTGCGCGCGGCCGAAGCTGGTGACCACCGCGCGCTCGCTCTGGTCGACGGTGAAGAACCCGAGCAGGCCATAGCGCACGACGAACCAGGCGATGAACGCCAGCGCGAACGCGCCGAGCCAGGTCGCCGCGCTCGGCGAGCCGAGGCTCGGCGTGCCCACGCCGAGCGATCCGACCAACAATACTTGCTCCATCTCACCATCGTAACAGCGCCGACGACAAGGTCCAGGACAGCCTGCCGGCGTGGATCGGCGATCTGCGTGCTTGAGCGAGCGCCGCCGGCGAGGCAGCATGGTCGGATGCGAATCGCGATCGTGGGTGGACTGGCGCTGGCCATGCTCGCTGCCGGGGCGACCCGCGGCGCGGCGGATATCGGACCGGTAGAACCGGCGCGCCGGGCGTGCGCCGGCTCGCCGGAGAACGCGCCGTGCATGCTCGACGACAAGCCCGGGACCTGCCACGGGCCGCATCCGTCGCGGATGTACTGCGATACCGACAAGCCTCCGAGCCAGGGCTCGGGCAGCGCCGCGGGCAGCGCGGCCGGTAGCGCCGCCGGTAGCGCCGCGGGCACCCCCGCGGGCAACACGGTGACCTCGGTGCCGAGCTATCAGCCGCCGGCCGGCAGCGCGACGGGCAGCGCGGCCGAGCCGGCGCAGTCGCCGGGCCACAAGCGCGGCTGCGCGGTGACCGAGCCGGGCAGCGCGGCGCTGGTCGGGCTCGCGGTCGTCGCGCTCGGCTGGCGCCGCCGCCGCCGGACCTGAGCGTGCTCGCCGCCGTCGCCCACACGCTCGATCGCGTGCGCTCGCCGATGCTGGGCGCCGTGCTCGGCCGGTTCGCCGTGCTGCGGGGCATCGCGGCCGATCGCCGGGCGCGGCTCGCGCTGGGCGGCGCGGCGGCGATCGTGATCGCGCTGGTGGCGAGCGCGGCGGCGCCGGAGACCTGGTTCGTGTGGGCGCCGCTGGTGCTCGGCGTGCCGCACGTGCTCGCGGATCTGCGCTACCTGCTGCTCGGGCCGTACCGGCTGATCGCGCTCGGCCGCGGCGACGCCCTTCTGGCCGGCGGCTTGCTCGCCACCGCCGTGGTCGCGACGCCGGTGCTCGGCGCGGCCGTGGTGCTCGGCGCCGTGCTGCGGACCCCACGGTGCCGCGGCCACGCGGTCGCCGCCGCCGGCGCGCTGGTCTATGCGGGGTGGGCGTCGCCGGTGCTCACCGCCTACGCGCTGCTGCACGGCCATAACCTGGTCGCGCTGGGCATGCTCGCGCTCGTCGGCCGGCAGCGTGGGGTGGCGTGCGGCTTCGCCGGCGGGGCGTTCGCGGTCGTCGCGCTCGTGCTCACCGGCGCGCTCGACCCGATCCTGCCGATGGCCGCGCTCGGGCGGCTGTCCGGCTACGTCCTGCCCGACGCCGCGCTCGCCGCCTGGCCGGCCGCGCACTGCGCGCACATCGCCCTGAGCTTCCTCTTCCTGCAGGGCGTGCACTACGCGACGTGGCTGCGGCTGATCCCGGCGGCGGCCCGGCCGCACGGCGGGCTGCGCGGCTTCGGCGCGTCGCTGCGCGCGCTCGAGCGCGACTGCACGGCGCCGGTGATCGCGATCGTCGTCGGCCTGGCGCTCGCCCTACCCGTGCTGGCGCTGACCGGCGACCCGGCGGCCCTGCGCGATCGCTACGTCCAGCTCGCCGGCGGCCACGCCTACCTCGAGCTCGCGGTCGTGATGCGATGGCTGGCGGCGCGGCGCTGACCGACCTGCAGGCCTGGGCGCTGGCGTTCGCCCTGACCCAGCTGGTCGAGCTCCCGGTGTATCGCGCGATCGCGCGCGTCCGGTGGTGGCAGGCGTTCTCGCTCAGCCTGGTCACCCACCCGCTGGTCTGGTTCTCGTTCCCCGGCCTGTACGATCGCGGCTGGCTGAGCTGGACCGCGATGACCTGCGTCGCCGAGGCGTTCGCGTATGCCACCGAGGCGGCGATGCTGCGCGGCGCCGGCGTGCGCTGGCCGCGCGCGATCCTGGCGTCGTGCGCCGCCAACACCGCGAGCATCGCGGCCGGCGCGCTGACCCGCGCGCTGTGGGGCGTGCCGTAGCGTCAGTCCCAGCGCGCGAGGCTGGCTCGCACGCCCTCGACCAGCGCGCGGATCTGCGCGCGGCGCAGCTGGAACACCACGCCGCTGGCGGTGAGCAGCAGGCCGGCGAGCGTGAGCAGGGTCCAGCCGAGCACGGGGCGATGCGCGCCGTAGTAGGCGAGGTTGCTGATCACGTCGAGCACGAGGAAGCCGATGCCGAGCGCGAACAGCTCGCGCAGCTCGAGCCAGAACCCGACGGCGACGCCGGCGAGCGCGAGCAGGCCGAGCAGCACGGGGTACAGGCCGCGGTCGAACTGGACCACGTAGTAGTAGGTCGAGAAGTAGATCAGCGAGGCGCCGGCAGCGCGCAGGCCGCGGCGCGCGGCGCGGCTGAGGTGGCGCGCGTAGATCCGCGCGAGCAGGCCGATCGAGACGCCGACCGGCAGGGTGTAATACAGCGCGTCGTGGCGGTGGGTGCAGATCCAGAGCAGCGCGAGGCCGGCGTTGTAGAACGCGAGCGCGAGCGCGCCGAGCACCGGATGATCGCCGCGCCGGGCGCTCAGCGTGTAGAGCACGCCGAGGGTCTCGGCGAGCACGGCGTGCCGCACGGTGGAGATCGTGCCGCCGCCGGCGAACGCGAGCGCGCACGCGGCGAGCGGCAGGGCGCGGGCGGCGAGCGCCGCGGGGCCGGCGAGCGCGGTGAGCCGGGCGCGCTGGAGCAGCTCGGACGCGAAGTGCAGGACGAACGCGGCGACGACCGCGACGATGACGTCGGTGTCGGTGGTGATCCCGGCGCCGAGCGGGGCGAGCCGGAGGCCGACGTAGGCGGCGATCAGCGCGGCGACGGCGGCGTGGCCGTGGCCGCGCGCGCCGGTGCGGACGGCGGCGAAGCCGAACCAGCCGGCGGCGAGGCCGAGCGCGAGCAGCGCGAGCAGGGTCGCGGCGTGCGCGGGCGCGGTGGCGGGTGAGGCCGACGCGCAGGCCAGGAGGGCGAGGACGCCGGCGATCGCGGCCCACGCCGAGGCGAGGCCGAGCGCGGCGCCGACGAGCCGCGCACGCAGCCGCCAGTGGCCCCAGGCGGCGAGCGCGGCGGTGACGGCGAGCGCGCCGGCGGCGAGCGAGCTCGGGACGAGCCAGGCGAGGCGGCCGAGCACGCACAGCACGGCGAGGCCGGCGGCCCAGGTGATCGCGAGCGACGCGCAGATCGAGTGCACGATCGACTTCACGGTCGGGCGCGAGACCGGGCGCGCTCCGGCCGCGCGCTGGAAGCGGCGAACGATCGCGATCGCGAGCACGGCGCCGGCGAGCGGCATGGCGAGCTCGCCGGGCCGGGCCAGGATCGTCGCCGGGCCGAGCGCCAGCGCGATCGCCGAGGCGGTGGTGGCGCGCGACGCGAGCGGCGCCAGGCGATGCCGGCTGCGCGCGGTCAGCTCGCCGAGCACGAGGTAGCCGGCGGCGAGCGCGGCGAGGTGCGGCTCGGCGTGCCCGAGGTGCCCGAGGTTCACGAGCTCGACGGCCAGGAGGCCGGCCGCCGCGCAGCTGGCGTGCATGGCGAGCCACGCGCTGCGCGCCCGCTCGGACCGCGCCCGGCCGAGCGCATAGATCACGAGGAGGCCGTCGGCGAGCGCCGAGCCGGGCGCGGCCACCGGCCAGCGGTGGAGGGTGTGACCCGCCGCGGTCGCCGCCGCGACCAACGCGGCGCCGAGGCCCGCTGCGTGGAGCGGCGCCAGCCACAGCGCGCGCCGCGAGCTCGCCGTCGGCAGCGGCCAGCGGCCGAGCAGCGGCAGCGGCAGATCGCCGCGTATCAGCGGCCGCTCGAACCACGCGCCGCGCGC
>DASWOO010000604.1:0-4193 GCA_036404335.1 Kofleriaceae bacterium | reverse complement strand
CCCGGCGGCTCGTAGCCGACCAGCTCGGTCAGGACCTCGGTCAGCCCGTCGCGGTCGGGCAGCTGGTTGCGATACAGCGCGGCGCGCCGGCGCAGGATCTCGGCGCGCTCGGCCGGATCCTGGACGACCTGGCTGCGGTGGCGCAGCGTGCGATCGAGCTCCTGCCACTGCGAGCTGTCGGACAGCGCGGTCTCGAGCGCGGCCGAGCCGCCCTTCGACGTCGGATCGATGCCGATCGCGCGGCGCAGGTAGTTGATGCCGGTCGAGTCCGCGCGCTCCATGCGCCGGCGGCCGACCTCGACGAACAGCTGGCTGGCCTTGAACCGCCAGTCGGTGTCGCCGGCGGTGACGCTGCGGAAGCCTGGCGTGGCGTAGACCTCGGCGAGCTTCTCGGCGACCTCGAGCGAGGTCGGCTCGAGCCGCGACGCCTCCTCGAGGTGGCTGGCCGCGGCGTCGTAGTCCTTGGCGCGGAGCGCGAGCTTGCCGAGCTCGAGCCGGACGTACGCCCTGCGCGTGACCGCGACCGGCGAGCGGTCGTTGCCGAGCACGTCGAGCTCGGCGCCGAACAGCTTGGCGACCATCGCGTCGTCGCCCAGCGCGGCGTACAGATCGCGCGCGGCCTCGAGCGCCTCGAGCCGGTGCGGCTCGAGCTTCCACGCCTGCTGGAAGTGCCACAGCGCGCGGTCGACCCGGCCGAGCTGGGTGTTCCACAGCTCGGCGGTGCGCCGGTGCTGCGCGGCGCGGCGGGCGATCATCGCCGGCTTGCGCGCGTCGGTCCCCGAGCCCGTCGCCCGGCCGAGCGCGGCCAGCTCGGTCTCGAGGATCTCGACGGCGAGCGCCGGATCGCCGGGCTCGACGAGGTCGAGCAGCCGGTCGGTGGCGCGATCGTTGGTCGGGTCGAGCTCGAGCGCGGTCCGCAGGTACTCGATCGCGGTCTCGAGCTCGCCGAGCACGACCATCGTCTCGCCGGCCTCCGACCAGGCCTCGGCGGCGCGCAGCGGGTCGCGCTCATGCGGTGCCCATGTGGCGCACACATCCGCGAGCAGCTCGCCGCGGCCGGTGTCGCGCAGACGTTGCCGGAGCTCGGCGAAGCGCCGCGCCTCGGGCTGCAGGCGGAAGGCCGCGACCTGCGCCTCAAGCGGGTCGAGCGGCGGCGGGAGCGCTTCGGTTTGCGTCGTGTCGTCGGACACCGGGTGGGCGACGTTATCACGCACCGGAATACGAAATCGTCGGACTGGCACGCCGCTCGAAGCTCGTTTTCCTGATCACCCGACACCAAGCTCGTAATGGAGGATGCGTGAAATCCCAGTCATTGGTTGACTCACGGTGTCGTTCGCGCACTTATGCGAGATCCATGGTCAGCGCTCGCACGGACGGCTCGCGGATCTCGACGGTGACCCGGCTGATCGGCGCGCTCGGCCTGGCCTGGATCGCCGCCGGTTGCACCGCGAGCCAGGCGCGGGACGCGTCGCCGCCGCCGCGCCACGTCGACGAGCTCGCGGCGCGGCTGGTCGCCTGCAAGGTGAGCGAGCTGGCGACCGGGCTGGCGATGGATCCGCAGGTCGGCGAGGTGTGGCGCGCGTTCCCCGATCCGGCGGCGTACGGCCAGCTCGTCGAGGACGCTGACCGGCCGCAGGCGGTGCGGTTCGCCGCGGCGCTGATGCTGCGCAGCACCGGCGAGCTCGTCCGGGTCAACCCGCACGCCACCGCCGAGGTCCTCGCCCACGCGCTGGCCAACGACTTCGCCGGCTACGCGTTCCCGTGGGGCACGCTGTGGGCGCCGCGCGCGCCGCTCGGCGAGCTCGGCCAGCTGATGGTCGAGCTCGGCAAGCCCGCCGAGCCCGCGCTCGCCGCGCTGCTCGATGACACGACTACGAGAGATGCTTATCTCGGCCGCGACGAGTCCACCGTCATGGCAAAACGCCAGTATCGGGTCAAAGATTTTGCAGCGTTCTACCTGGCGCGGATCGCGCATCTCGAGCTGGCGTGGGAGCCCGATCTTCGACGGCGCGACGCCGCGATCGCCGCGCTGCGGCGCCGGCTCACCGACCTGCCGGCGCCCGCCGGCGCGGTCCCGTGAAGTCTCCGTTGGCTGACCGAGCGTGATCGATTTTTGATGATAGCTTGTTCTGGTGACGAACAAGCTGAGTGTGGTGGCCGTGATGATGATGAGTGTTGGCTGCGCGAAGACCGAGTCGGACGACCTGCTGACCTCGGGGATCTACGCCGACCTCGAGGCGCACGCGACCGGCAATGGCAAGACCACGGTCTCCGCCACGCTGTACGTCGACAGCCCGGTCGCGCTCAACTTCGTCGAGCTCGGCGACGACGACCACCTGGTCGTGACCAGCGGCAGCGACTCGCAGACCCTGGTCGAGAGCGAGCTGGGCAACATCGTGTCGCACACCGCGTCGTTCTCCGCCGACGCCGGCGGCACCTCGTTCGACATCGCGTTCCAGCGCCAGCTCGACGCCGGCGCGCCGTCGTCGAAGATCGTGCTGCCGCCGGCGTTCACGCCCGATCCGCCGCCGGCCACTGCGTCGCGCATGTCGCCGCTGAAGATCACCTGGTCGCCGAGCGGCTCGGACGGCGAGATGCGGTGGACCGCGGCCGGCACGTGCATCGAGGACGCCGCCGGCGAGTCCGGGGGCGACATCGGCAACCTGATCGTGCCGGCCGGCATCCTCGCCAAGCGCACCGGCACCGGCATCGCCGACAGCTGCACGCTGACGTTCCAGATGTCGCTCCAGCGCACCGGCACGCTCGACGCGCACTACGGCAAGGGCGGCGTCGTGTTCGGCAGCCAGGACCGCACGATCACCTGGACGACGACCCCGTAGCAACCGCGGCTCAGTCGACGCAGAGCAGGCGGACCTGCTTGATCCGTGTCGTGGCGTCGAGGCCGGCGTCGTTGGACTGATCGCCGACGGCGACCGTGCCGTTGGTGACGTAGCTCGCGCGGGTCAGGATGACCGCGCCGTCGAGCGACAGGCTCGCCTGCCGCTTCGCGTCGACCGCCAGCACGTAGGTGTGGAACGCGCCGTCGACGATGTTGACGGCGTGGGTCGCGGCGTCGTCCGCCCAGACGATCCGGTCCGGGTACATCGAGACCATCTCGGCGCGATCGCTCGAGCTGCCGACCTGGCCGGTCAGCGAGCCCAGGATGCCGGCCGAGGCGTCGAGCGTGTCGTCGGCGTGCGAGCTGATCGCCACGACCTGCATCACGACCTCGAGCTTGAACGGCTGGTCGACCGCGACCGAGCTCGCCCGGGCGAGCAGTAGCTGCCCGCCGCTCGACGCCATGGCGGTCGTCGAGGTCGTCAGCTGCGTGTAGTCGGCGCCGTAGGTGATCATCTCCGGCTGCTGCTGGTAGATGATCCAGCCCTGGCCGGCGACATCGACCCCGCCGACGAGCAGCGTCTTCTCGCACGCCGCGTCGGGCGGGGCGTCCGGCGGGGCGTCGATCGCCGCGTCGATCGGCGCGGCATCGGGCTCGGCCGCGTCCGCCGGGTTATTGTGACCGACCGAGCCGCAGCCGATCGTCAAGCCACAGACCGTCGAGCACCACACCACGTTGCGCATGCCTCGAAGGTACCGCATGCCTCGTCAGCGTCCGGTCAAAGCCGGCGCTGCGCGGGTGCGATTCGCGTGAGACTACCGGAACACGTACATCGCACCGGCGGAGGTGGCGCTGTTGTCGGCTTGATTGCCGTTGATCCCCGCGTCGCCGCTCGCCTCGTTGAACGCACCGACGACCAGCGTTTCGCTCGACAGCCCGACCACGCGCCCGAAAGAATCGTTGGCATCCGTGTTGGACGCCTTGACGTAGGACTTCTGCGACCAGACGCCGGCGTCGCGCGAGAACACGTACACCGCGCCGGCGCCCTTGGCCGCCTTGCTGGTCTGATCGCCGTCCACGCCCTTCGCCACGCTCGCTTCGCCGGACGCGCCGACCGCCAGCAGGTCGCCGGCCAGCGCGACGGTCCCGAAATAGCTGCTGTCGCTGGTGTTCGAGGCCTTCAGGTAGGCCTGCTGCGACCAGGTTGTGCCGTCGCGGACGAAGATGTAGACCGCGCCGGCACCGACCGCGGTGTTATCTGCCTGGTCACCGCCGACCCCGGTGGCAGCGCTCGCTTCGCCGACCGCGCCGACGGCGAGCGTCGAGCCGGACAGCGACAGATAGACCCCGAAGA
>DASWOO010000603.1:0-5203 GCA_036404335.1 Kofleriaceae bacterium | reverse complement strand
GACATATCATGTCGAAGAACCTCCCGATCGTCCCGATGCGCAGCGCGGTGCTGTTCCCGGGTATGAGCTTGCCCGTCACCGCAGCCCGGCCGCAGACGCTGCGCGCCGTCGAAGCAGCCCTGCGCGATCCGGAGCACCAGGTGCTCGTCGTCGCCCAGAAGTCCGATGTCGACGAGGTCCTGCCCGAGGGCCTGTACACCATGGGCACGATCGCGACGATCTCGCAGGCCGAGCGCGGGCTCGGCGGCGTGCGCGTGGCCATCGAGGGCCACAAGCGCGGCGTGATCGTGCGGACGATCGCCAAGGACGGCTACCTGCAGGCCACGGTCCACGAGGCGAACGAGCCGCCGCCGGCCGATCCCCGGGACCCGATCTTCGTCGCGCTGTACCGCGAGGTCCGCGAGCGCGCCGCCGAGCTGGCGACCAAGCGCGGCGTGCCCGCCGACGCGGTCGCGCAGATGATGAAGCAGATCACCGAGCCCGGCCAGCTCGCCGATCTCGTCGCCGGCTATCTCGACGTGACGGTCGCCGAGCGCCAGGTGCTGCTCGAGGCGCTGTCGATCGAGGATCGCCTGCGCCAGGTGCTGATCACCGTGCAGCGCCAGATCGACGTGCTGTCGGCCCAGGAGTCGATCCAGTCCAAGGTCAAGGAAGAGCTCGGCGGGCGCCAGCGCGAGATGTACCTGCGCGAGCAGATGCGGGCGATCCAGAAGGAGCTCGGCGAGGGCGAGGGCGCGGCCGACGAGGCGCTGCTCGAGCTCAAGGCCAAGCTCGACGCCCTGACCCTGCCCGACGAGGCCCGCCGCGAGGTCGATCGCGAGTGGAGCCGGCTGTCGCGGCTCGGCCGGGAGTCGACCGAGTCGCAGGTGATCCGCACCTACCTCGAGACCGTCGCCGAGCTGCCGTGGACGACGCGGACCGCCGACCACCTCGAGATCACCGAGGCGGCCAAGATCCTCGCCGAGGACCACCACGGCCTCGCCGACGTGAAGGACCGCGTGCTCGAGTTCCTGTCGGTGCACCAGCTCGCCGGCGCCAAGGCGCGCAAGGGCCGGATCCTGCTGTTCGCGGGGCCGCCGGGCGTGGGCAAGACCTCGATCGCCAAGTCGATCGCCCGGGCGATGGGCCGCAAGTACGTCCGGATCGCGCTGGGCGGCGCGCGGGACGAGGCCGACATCCGCGGCCACCGCCGCACGTACATCGGCGCCCTGCCCGGCCGGATCCTCGCCGGCATGAAGCAGGCCGGCAGCAAGAACCCGGTGTTCCTGCTCGACGAGGTCGACAAGCTCGGCGTGTCGTACCAGGGCGACCCGGCGAGCGCGCTGCTCGAGGTCCTCGACCCGGCGCAGAACGACTCGTTCACCGATCACTACCTCGGCGTGCCGTTCGACCTGTCGGAGGTCATGTTCATCGCGACCGCGAACTTCCTGCAGAACATCCCGGCGCCGCTGCTCGACCGCATGGAGGTCGTCGACTTCGCCGGCTACACCGAGCGCGAGAAGCTCGAGATCGCCAAGGACTACCTGCTGCCGCGCCAGCTCGAGGACGCCGGCCTGACCCCGGCGCAGCTGGTGGTCAGCGACCCCGCGCTGCGCGACGTGATCACCAGCTACACCCGCGAGGCGGGCGTCCGTCAGCTCGAGCGCGAGCTCGGCCGGCTGGCGCGCAAGGTGACGCGGCGGATCGCCGCCAAGGAGATCGAGCAGATCACGCTCGACGCCGGCGACGTCCGGCCGCTGCTCGGCCGGCCGCGCGTCCACCCCGAGAAGGCGGCGCGCGAGGATCAGGTCGGCCTGGCGACCGGCATGTACTACACGCCGGCCGGCGGCGACATCATGTTCGTCGAGGCCTCGCCGATGCGCGGCAAGGGCGAGCTGATCCTGACCGGCCAGCTCGGCGACGTGATGAAGGAGTCGGCGCGCGCGGCCTGGACGTATGCCAAGGCGCACGCCGAATGGCTGTCGATCGACAACCGGGTGTTCGAGCGCGACGTGCACGTCCACGTGCCGGCGGGCGCGATCCCCAAGGACGGGCCG
This sequence comes from Kofleriaceae bacterium, assembly GCA_036404335.1. Lineage (GTDB taxonomy): Bacteria > Myxococcota_A > Polyangia > Haliangiales > Haliangiaceae > JABFXX01. Next base: position 3,167 of record DASWOO010000603.1, on the reverse strand, counting down.
TCGGCGGGCATCGCGATGGCCACGGCGATCGTCTCGGCGCTGTCGGGCCGCCCGACCGCGCACGAGGTCGCGATGACCGGCGAGATCACGCTCTCGGGCCGCGTCCTGCCGATCGGCGGGCTCAAGGAGAAGGTGCTCGGCGCGGTGCGCGCCGGCATCACGCACATCGTGATCCCGCGCGACAACGAGGCGGACCTCGACGACCTGCCGGCCGACGTCCGCGCCACCTTGAAGGTGACCGCGGTCGACAGCCTCGCCGAGGCGCTGTCGGTCACGCTGCGCGACACCACGCTGCGCGACGGCCGGCTGTGGTTCGGCGAGCTGGCGACGGCCGTCGGCGAGCCGCGGCTCGCGCACTAGCGAGGGGCAAAAATCTCCAGCATTGTGAGCGACAACCCGGCAAAATCCGCCGGTGCTGGGTCTAGCTGGCGATGCCCAAGCTTCGCTCACCGCTGCTGTCCATCCTACTGGCCCTGGCGTTGCCCGCGTGCGCGTTGCCCGCGGAGGACGACGGCGCCGAAACCGCCGAGGCGACCAGCGCCCTCACCAGCCCGTGGTCCGCCCGGAACACCAGCGGCCCTGCCACCTGGCAGGGTCCGCAGGTCGGCTCGATCAACGGCCAGACCTTCGGGGTCTTCGCCGGCAGCTGCACGGGCGGCGGATGCTTTCCGGACCAGTACGACCGGACCCAGCTGCGCTGGGGCCAGTTCGTGAGCGGCGCGTGGCAGCCCAACTCGTTCACCGCGTACCCGATCTCCAACGAGACGACGCACGACAAGGTCAGCCTCGCCGCGTTTAACGGCTACCTGTACATGGCGCACGTCGGTGGCGATGACAACAACGTCAACACCACCTGGATCAGCCGGTTCGATCCGGTGAGCCGGACGTGGAACGCCGACCGGCAGATCACCTACCCCAGCTTCAACGGCCCGCCAGCGCTCGCCGTGTTCAACAACCGGCTGTACTTCATCAGCAGCCAGAGCAGCTCGCCGTACGCCATGTGGTACGGCTCGATGGACGCCAACGAGAACTTCTCGCCGATGTATGCGATCCCCGGCCACCAATCGCTGTCGCGCGCCTCGGCGACCGTCGCGTTCGGCAAGCTGTTCTTCGCCCACGAATGGGGCGCGACCGACGACCTGGTCTACGGCACGTTCGACGGCACGACCTGGAGCCCTGTCCAGCATATCTACGGCGGCATGAACAATGGTGCCCTCCAGGGCCACGAGGCGGCGATCGCCTATGACGGCACCACCCTGCACCTCGTGCATCGCCGCATCAACGACACCTTCGTGTGGTGGACGACCTACGACGGTTGCAAGTGGTCGACCGCCGAGACCCAGATCGGCGGCCAGCAGGCGGATCTCGCGCCGTCGTTGTCGGCGACGAGCGCGGGCCTGATCATGACGTTGCCGCACTACTACACGTCGGCGGGCGACTACTACGCGACCGACTCGATGAGCTACACCAAGCCGTTCTCGACCGTCCGCTGCGGCATCGGGATCGGCGGGTAACGCCGCCGTCGTTCGCGCGGCAAATCGTACCGCGCGCGTGTCTGGTGCTGATCACCACGACCGAGCTCGACGACACACGCACCCATCGCCGGCGCGCGTGCCGGTCTGCGGTGTATTCGACCCGACGCTGTAGCCGCGCGCTACGGCGTGAACGTCAGCGGCCAGGTCGCGGTCTTGCCGTCGAGCTTCGTCTCGGTGCAACCGAGCGACGTGCCCGAGGCCTTATCGTACGCGCACAGCGTCACGCCGCGCATCACCCGCGCCGGGAGCACCCCGCCCGCCGGACAGGTCCCCGTGTAGACGAACGCGGTGTCGTTCGCCACGGCGACCTTGCACGAGCCCGCGCTGCTCGACAGCGAGATCACGTAGGTCGCGTTGCCGACGTCCTTCCACGAGAAGCTCAGCGCGGTCGGCTGCGAGCCCTTGATCTGCGCCGCGGTCAGCGGCGGCTGGACGTTGGTCGCCGCGATGTACACGTCGCTCGCGAACCCGTCGTACACCTGGTTCGCATAGTGGCCATCGTAGCTCATCCGAAACTGGGCGATGTCGCTGTGGTTGATCTGGCGATTGGCCATGCCGGTGCAGACCCCGGTGAACGCCACGCTGACCGCGTTGCCGAGCGTCGCGGCGTCGATGCAGTGCGGGATCCACTCGCCGGTCCGCAGCTGGACGTCGAGCGCGTAGCTCGTGCCCGGCACCGCCGTCCACCGCACGTTGACGTCGAGCGAGGCGCGGACCACCCCGCCGATCACCTCGACCAGATCGACGCCCTGCGACCACATCGTCGTCGGCGACGTCACCGTGGTCCACGACTGGCCGGTCGTGCGGTTGCGCCAGCGCCGCAGCGGCGCGCGGTCGAGCGCGGTGGCGTAGACGTAGCCCTCCTCGGCGAGCGGCGCGCAGCCGTCCGGCTGGGTCGTGGTCGTGACCGGCGAGCCGCCGCAGTCGTAGCTGTTGAGCTTGACCAGGCCGCTGGTGTCGAAGCCCTCCGGCAGCTGGGTCCGCAGCAGCGTCGCCTCGAACCGCGGCGTGTCGGTCGGCTGGGTGTGCGTCGGGAAGTGGAGATCCGCCGGCGGCGAGATCGTCCACTGCGGCACCTGGCCCTCGGTCTGCGGCTGCAGCTTGGTCGTGGTCAGGTGCTGGCCGGTGGTCGCGTCGCTGTAGGTCGCGAGCCCGGTGTCGATCAGCGCCGAGGACGAGAACATCACCGCGCCCGCGTTGTCGAAGTCGGCGTCGGTCATGTCATCGCAGAACCGGCCCTTGCGCGACACCCGCGGGTCGGGAACGGTCAGCGGGCAGTTGCCGCCGAGCGGCAGGGTCGCCCAGCGCAGCTTGCTGAGGCAGATGACCTGCTTGCCGGTCACCGTCTTGCCGTCGGCCCACGCGTTGTCGCGCCACGCCGCCTCGAACACGTAGCCCGGCTGGGTCCCGCGCAGGTGGAAGTTGTCCTCGATGTAGATCGGCGTGCCGTCGATCGTGTTGGGCACGGCCTGCGCGCAGTAATCCGCCCGCGCCATCCGCGTGCAGGTCTGGTAGACGTCCGCGCCGCTGACCGAGATCGGATTATTGTGCGCGGTCTGCTTCGGCCACGTCGTGTTCGGGCCGTAGCCCCAGCGATCGCACTTGGCGGCCACGCCGGTGCGGCACGCGAAG
>DASWOO010000602.1:0-1682 GCA_036404335.1 Kofleriaceae bacterium | reverse complement strand
GGCGGGCGGCCCGCGCGACGGCGGCGCGATCCCCGATGTCGTGATCGTCGACGCGGATCACCTCGGCGCGGGCCTCGCCGACGCCGCGATCGCGTGGCGCGCCAGCCCCGCCCTGCCCGGCGTGTTCGCGATCGGCAGCTCGGCCGAGGCGCGCGCGCAGGCGCCGCGCGCGCGGCTGACCCTGGTCGCGCCGACCGCGCGGATCGCCACGCTGCTCGCCACGATCCGCGACACCGCCACGCTGCGGCTCGCCGCCGGCATGCGCTGGCCGCTGCTGCGCGCCGCGGTCGGCCTGCCGCTCGTCGTCGATGATCAGCCGGCGTGGCAGCCGACCCTCGCCGCCGCCCGGACCCTGGCGATCGACATCCCGCGCGCCGCGCTGCGCTGGCACGTCCACCACTACGTCACGCCGACCGCGCGGCTCGACGAGCTCCGCGACGACCGCGCGCTCACCGTGCCCGAGCTCGAGACCATCGCCCACGCCGACGGCACGCGCACCGTGCAGACCTTGGTCAAGCGCGGCCCGCTCGATCCGGTCGCGACCGCGCGTCTGCTGTGGGCGCTCGGCTCGGCCTCCGCGCTGCGCTTCACCGCCGAGGTCGCCGATGTCCACACCGCGCCGCGCCGCGCGCTCGCCGAGCTGCGCGATCACCTGCGCGCCCGGGCCGCGCGGCTCGAGCGCTCGACGTTCTACGACGTGCTCGAGCTGACCCCGCTCGCCGAGCCCGACGACATCGAGGCCGCCTACCAGTTGCTCGCCCGCCGCTATGCCCCGGCCGCGCTCGCCGGCCACGACCTTGCCGAGCTCGCCCCGCTGGTCCAGCCGACCTGGGACCTCGTCGACAAGGCGCGCGGCGTCCTGCTCGATCATGCCCAGCGCGGCCGCTATCACGACTGGCTGCGCCAGAAGCTGCCCGAGCTCCGCACCACCTGGGCGCTCGACGCCCAGCTCGTCACCCACGCCGCGGCCGCGGCCGCCCGCGGCCAGCGCGCCCTCGGCGACGGCGACGTCCACAGGGCGATGAGCGAGCTCGCCGCCGCCTGCCGCCTGTTCCCCGGCCACCCCGACCACGAAGCCAGCCTCGCCTGGGCGCGCTACCGCGTCCAGGTCGCCTCCGGCCGCGACCGCCTCGAGGCCGCCGTCGCCGAGCGCCGCACCGTCGAAGATCTGCTGCTCGGCCGCCGCCCCTGGCCCCGCGCCCTGGTCGCCCTCGCCCTGCTCTGCGCCTCCGCCGGCGACCTCGACGCCGCCCGCTGGCACCTCCACGCCGCCCTCACCATCGACCCGACCTCGCCCGCCGCCCTCCAGCTCGCCCACCGCCTCGGCCTGCGCCGCTGAGCGTCACTTGTATTGCGGCTCGGCGGCCGCGGGTCGGGTGCGGCCGTGGTCGCGGGCGCAGCGGGCCGTTGCGCAGCAGGAGCAGGGTGTAGCCGCCGTCGCGCACTAGAGGCCGAATCGAGCCGGCCAGGACCCAGCCGTGGACCTTCAGCTCGCGGCCCTGCCAGCGAGCCGGGTCGCGGACGAGCTCGTCGACCATCAGGTAGCTGGGCTCGGGCGGCGACGCCGCGTACCACAGCACGCCGAGCAGCGTGGCGAGCGCGACCGTGGTGAACGCCACCTCGACGACGAGCGCGCGCGGCATGGCCGATCCAACCGGCGCGCCGGGCGGCGAATTCCAGGC
>DASWOO010000601.1:0-6321 GCA_036404335.1 Kofleriaceae bacterium | reverse complement strand
CTACGACTTCCCCTGCGAGCCGGGCGGCGAGCGCCAGCGCGAGCTCGCGTTCCGGATGGGCGTCAACCTGGTGATGTACGCGCTGTGCCTCGACTACAAGGCCGACCAGGTCCACGTGCCGTTCATCATGAAGCGGCGGCGCTGGAAGCCGGATGACGGCGCGCTCACGCCGCCGACCCCACCGACCTCCTCGAAGTAGCGATGAACATCGTCCTGTTCAGCACGCTGGTCCGCGTGTCGCTGGCCGCCACCGCGCTGATCGCGATCGTCGCGACCGTCATGGTCGTGCGGCGCGGCCACGGCGGGCTCGGCGCGCTGCTCGGCGTCGCCGCCCTGCTGTCCGGCGGCGCGCTCGCCGCCGAGGCCCTGGTCGCGCTGACCGTCCGCCTGGCCGCGCCGGGCGCCGCTGACTTCAACGAGTACCGCTGGGTATTCCTCGCGCCGTGGGGCCGGATCGGCCTCGCGCTCGGCGGCACCGCGGTGGTCGGCATCGTCGCGCTGGCGTGGCGCGCGACCCGCGGCGCGCCCGCGTGGCGGCGCGCCTTGCTGATCGGCCTGCGCGCCGGCGCCGCGGTCACCGCGCTGGTCGTGTTCCTCGAGCCCGCGGTCGAGCTGCGCCAGGTCGCGCGCGAGCCCAACCGGATCGCCGTGCTGATCGACGACTCGAAGTCGATGGCGCTCAAGGAGGACCCGCAGGGCCCGTCGCGGCTCGAGCGCGCCCGCCAGCTGCTCGCCGCCTCGCGCCCCACGCTCGACAGCTGGGACAAGGACCACAAGCTCGACTACTACACCTTCGCCGAGACCGTCACGCCGACCTCGCTCGACGGCCTCGCCGCCGACTCCGCGCAGGGCAAGGGCACGCTGATCCGCAAGGCGCTGGAGTACGTCCGGGGCCACTACGAGGGCCGCGACCTCGCCGGCATCATCCTGATCTCCGACGGCGCCGCGACCGGCGGGTTCGACGAGGACTCCGGCGACGGCGCGGTCCGCGACTTCCTGCGCTCGCTCGATACACGGGTCCACACCGTATGGGCCGCGCGCCCCGGCCTCAAGGACGTCGCCGTGGCCAAGGTCATGGCCGACGAGTTCGCGTTCGTCCGCACCGTGGTCCGGATCGACGCGGTGATCCGCACGACCGGCCTGCCGGCGCGCCAGGTGCCGGTCACGTTATCGACCGACGGCCAGCCGCTGCGTCAGAAGCTCGTCGATCTGCCCGCCGGCGAGCACGACGTCACCGTGACGTTCGAGGTCACGCCGCCGCGGGTCGGCCGCTACGTCTATGAGGTCTCGGTGCCGGTCGCGCCCGGCGAGGCGGTGACCACCAACAACACGCGCAGCTTCGTGGTCCGCGTGATCCGCGACAAGATCCGCGTGCTGCATGTCGCCGGCCAGCCGTCGTGGGACGTGCGCGCGCTGCGCCAGATGCTCAAGAGCAACCCCAACGTCGATCTGATCTCGTTCTTCATCCTGCGCACGCAGGGCGACATCTCGCTGGTGCCGCAGGACGAGATGTCGCTGATCCCGTTCCCGACCCGCGAGCTGTTCGAGCAGCAGCTGCCGTCCTTCGATCTGATCATCCTGCAGGACTTCGAGTACCTGCCGTACGGCATTGGCGACTACCTCGAGAACATCCGCAGCTACGTCGAGGGCGGCGGCGGCCTGGCGATGCTGGGCGGCGCGGCGTCGTTCTCGTCGGGCGGCTACTACGGCACGCCGGTCGCCGCGGCGCTGCCGGTCGAGCTGTTCGGCCCGTACGAGACCGGCCCGCTGGTCGATACGCAGAAGTTCACGCCGCAGCTGACCGACGCCGGCCTGCTCCACCCGGTCAGCTCGCTGCGCTACCTGCCCGACGACAACGCCAAGCTGTGGAAGCAGCTGCCGCAGCTCGAGGGCGTCAACCTGATCGCCGGGGCCAAGCCCGACGCCACCGTGCTCGCCGTCCACCCGCGGCTGCGCACCCGCAGCGGTAAGCCGATGCCGGTGATCGTCGCGGGCGAGTACGGCAAGGGCCGGTCGCTCGCGGTGACCACGGACACGCTGTGGCGCTGGGGCTTCGTCGCCGCCGCGCGCCCCGGCGACGACGGCCGGGCCTACACCAAGCTGTGGGAGAACGCGATGCGCTGGCTGATCCAGGACCCGGACCTGCGCAACCTGCACGTCGACAGCGACGCCGTCGAGTACGCCCCCGGCCAGCCGGTGCGGATCAGCGTCCGCCTGCTCGGCCGCGACTACCAGCCGCTGCCGGGCGGCCAGGTCGCGCTGGTCGTCAAGCGCGGCGCCGATCCCGCCCGCGCGACCCAGATCGCCGCCGCCAAGCTGACCGTCGGCGACGACGGCACCACCGTGTTCGAGCTGCCCAGCCTCACCCCCGGCGTGTACCGCGCGGTCGGCAAGGCGACGATCGGCGGCCGCCAGGTCGACGCCAGCGACATCTTCCTCGTCCGCGAGGGCGGCACCGAGCTCGACCGGCCGGTCGGCGACCCTGCCACCCTGGAGTCGATCGCCCGGGCGACCGGCGGGGTCGCGCTCGGCCCGGTCGATCACCTGCCGCCGACCCTGCAGTTCGATCCTCCCCGGGTGGTCCGGGTCGACAAGCGCACCGACGTCGAGCTGTGGAGCCGACCAGGCCTGTTGTTCCTCGTGATCGGCCTCCTGGGCCTGGAATGGCTGCTGCGGCAGCGCTCCGGCTACCTGTAGCGCTGCCAAGCGGCCGTAAACCGGGTAGAACAGGGCACGCCATGGCGCTCTCGATCGATAGCCTCGTCACGGATCTGATGTTTCAAGCCTCCGCCGCGATCGATCAGAAGGCTCTGATCGACGGGCTGGGTGGGCAGGACGCGCTCGCGACCAAGCAGCTGCTCGACGTCGACCGGCTCGACCCGCGGGCCGAGATGGAGCTGTCGCCGTCGATGCCGTTCCGGCGGCGCAACGAGCGCCGGCTGCTGATCCTCGACGGCGAGACGATCACGCCGCGCCAGGATCCGCAGGCCGACCCGCTGATCACCGCCGATCTGCGGCCGGCCAAGGAGGCGCTGATCGCGACCTGCGAGGCGCTGCCGATCCGGCTCGGCCGGCTGTTCGCGCTCGGCAGCTGGGGCGACGCGGTGATCGTCGCGCGCAGCGCCCGCGACCTGCGCGGCGTCGCGCTGATCCCGTGGGCGCTCGACCCGCAGGTCGACGTCGACGGCAAGCGCCGCCAGACCCCGCTGTCGCAGAAGGAGTTCGAGGCCAAGCTCATGGCCTACGAGAAGCGGCTCGAGGAGCTCGACGACAACCAGATCCTCGCCAACCTCGAGGGCCTGACGTTCGAGCGCCGCGGCGATCTGCTGATCGTCGACGTGCTCGAGCCCGACGGCACGTGGGACCAGCGCAAGTCGATGGCGCTCGAGCTCCAGCTCGCGGCGGTCGATCGGTTCTCGATGATCCCGGGCGCGCCGTCCCAGCCGGTCGTGGCCCGGCCGAGCGAGCGGCCGACCCGGTCGATCCGCGCCGAGCCCGCGCCGAGCGGTGGCAACGGTAAGGCCGCGCGGCCGGCGCCCGAGCCGACCAAGCCCGAGCCGGCCAAGCCCGAGCCCAAGGGCCCGCCGCTGTCGATCGCCGAGGTCGGCGGCAAGATCATCCTGGTGTTCCCGGCCGAGCGCTTCGACCTCGACGTCGCCGCCGCGCTCGGCAAGCGCGACTGGGGTCAGGTCGTCCGCAGCTCGGACAACGTGAGCGGCGCGATCCGCGATCAGATGTACCGCGACGGCGCGGGCTGGATCGCGCCGATCGAGTTCTTGAGCGAGGTGCTGATCGATGGCAAGCCGCTCAACAAGCCCGACTTCGAGAAGACCGCGACCGCGGGCGACGGCTACAAGTCGCTCGAGGTCCACTTCCCGCGGTTCGGGCCGGTGCTGCTGATCGACATCGCCGGCAAGGGTCGATTCGTCACGACGATCGACGACGCCGCGCGGGCCGTGCCGCTGGTGAAGTGATGCGGTTCGCCGCGGCAGCCCTGGTCCTTCTGGCGGCGGGGGCGGCGCGCGCCGAGGACAGCGAGTTCGGCGATGACATCGTGATCTTCGCGCGCGGCTCGGCGCTGATGCAGATCGATGCGCGCGGCCGCAACGAGACCGAGGTCGCGCAGCTGCCGGCCAAGGTCACCGTGCGCGCGCTGCGCAGCGACGCGCTCGGCACCGTGCTGCTCGCCGACCTCGCCGGCAAGTGGGCGTGGATACCGCTCGACGGCACGAGCAAGGCGCTGATCGACCTGCCGTGCGCCGACGGCCCGGCCCAGCTCGCCGACGACGGCAGCGCGGTGGTGTGCCGGTCGGGCAAGGCGCCGAACCAGTCGCTGATCGTCGAGCTGGCGCACGCGCCCGGCGCACCGGCGCGGACCGGCAAGATCACGCAGGTCGACATCCCGCCGTCGGCCGCGCGCATCGTCGGCGACGGGGCGCTGCGCAAGCTGGTGTGGGCCGACCCGGCGGGCGTGTGGGCGTCGCCGCCCGGCGATCCGAAGCACAAGACCCGCGCGGCCGCCGACGCGCCGGCGCGCGGCTTCCTGGCCAGCCCTGATGGCTCGCGCGCGATCGCCGTGTACGCCGACCAGGTATACAGCGACGTCCACCACACCCAGCCGGCCAGCGTGCTGATGACCCTGCAGCTCGACGGCAAGGGCGCGCGGCGCAAGGCGATCCGCGATGGCGTGCCGGTCGAGTGGTCGCACGATAGCCAGTGGATCCTGATCCAGGACGGCGCCAGCACGTGCCTGATGCGCGCGAGCGGCGGCCAGTACAAGTGCTGGAAGGGCTACACCGCGGCGTCGCTGTCGGGCGACGGGCGCTGGGGCCTGGCGCTCGGCAACCGCGATGGCGCGAAGGCCGCCTCGAGCTCGAAGAAGCCCGACAAGAAGCCCGACAGGAAGGGCGGCAAGGGCGCCAAGGCGCCACCGCCGCCACCGCCGCCACCGCCGGTCGATGGCGCACCCACCGACGAGCCCGAGGCCGGCGAGGCGCCGCCGGCGAGCGACGACGTCAACGTCGCGCCGCCGACCGGGCCGCTATCGCTGTACCGGCTGCGGCTCGAGGGTGCCTTCACCGATCGGCCGAGCCTGCTGGTCAAGGTCGTCGACGGCGCCGCGGTCTGGATCTCGCGCGCGAAATAGATCGCGGCGGCGTGCGATACTCGCGGCCGTGAGCGACACGATCGTCCAGCGGTTCCAGCTCGCGCTGGAGTATCCCGTGGTGTTCACCCGCGACGCGTTTGCCGCCGACAACCCGGCGCTGGCCCGCGCGATCGCCGGCCGCGAGCCGGGCCGCGCGCACCGCATCTTCGTGATCGCCGACCGGAACGTGCTCGCCGCGCACGTCGGGTTGACCGACGCGATCGCCGCGTATGCCGCCGCGCACGGCCTCGCGCTGGTCGCGCCGGTCGAGGCGATCCCCGGCGGCGAGGCGGCCAAGACCTCGGCGGTGGTCGACGGCCTGTGGCGGCGGCTCGCCGAGCTCCACCTCGATCGCCACGCGTGCGTCGTCGCGATCGGCGGCGGCGCGGTGCTCGACACCGTCGGCTACGCCGCGGCCACGTTCCACCGCGGGGTGCGCCTGGTCCGGCTGCCGACCACGGTGCTCGCCCAGAACGACGCCGGCATCGGCGTCAAGAATGGCATCAACGCGCATCGCGCCAAGAACTTGCTCGGCACGTTCGCGCCGCCGTACGCGGTGGTCAACGACAGCCGGTTCCTCGCCACGCTCGACCCGCGCGACCGCGCCGCGGGCATGGCCGAGGCGGTCAAGGTCGCGCTGATCCGCGACGCGGCGTTCTTCGACTGGCTGTACGCCGAGCGCGCCCGGCTCGCGGCGTTCGACGGCCCGGCGGTCGAGCGGCTGATCCGGCGGTGCGCCGAGCTCCACCTCGCGCACATCGCCGGCGGCGGCGACCCGTTCGAGCATGGCAACGCCCGGCCGCTCGACTTCGGCCACTGGTCGGCGCACAAGCTCGAGCTGCTGACCGACCACGCGCTGCGCCACGGCGAGGCGGTGGCGATCGGCATGGCGCTCGACGCGCGCTACTCGGTCGAGGCCGGCCTGCTCGGCGAGCCGGCGTTCGCGCAGATCGTCGAGCTGCTCGAGGCGCTGCGGCTGCCGACCTGGCACGACGCGCTGCGCGACCCCGCGGTGCTCGACGGGCTCGCCGAGTTCCGCGAGCACCTCGGCGGCGAGCTGTGCATCACGCTGCTCGCCGGCATCGGCCAGGGCATCGACGCGCGCGACATCGCGATCCCGCGGGTCGAGGCGGCGATCGCGGCGCTCGCCGCGCGGAATGGTGCCAGGTGAAGCT
>DASWOO010000600.1:0-2212 GCA_036404335.1 Kofleriaceae bacterium | reverse complement strand
TGCAGCCGGTAGCGCGCGCGGGCCCGGCCGAGCAGCGCGCGGCCGCGCTCGGCGTCGGCGGCGTCGAGGTTGCGGACCGCGCCCTGCCACGCCTGGTCGGCGTCGAGGATCCGGTGGGCCAGGTGGGCGTGCTCGCCGAGGGTCGCGAACGCGCGCGCGGCGATCCGCAGCTCGCCGACCGCCTCGGCGTGGCGCGCGACCCGCTCGGCGACCGCGGGGTCGTGCAGGTCGCGGGTCCGCCACAGCTCGAGCGCCGCCTGGTGCAGCACGCGCCGCTCGTCCTCGTCGGTCGTGGCGTACACGCCGTCCTGGAGCAGCGCCTGGCGAAACGCCCAGCCCTGCCCCGCCGGCACGAGCAGGCTCGCGGCCGCCAGCTCGGCCAGGCCGATGTCGACGTCGATCGTCGTGGTCGCGCCGCCGAGGTGCTCGACGCGATCGACCACCGCCGCCAGCTCGACGCGATCGAAGCGATCGCCGAGCACGGCGCACACCCGGGCCAGCGCGATCAGCGGCGCCGAGTGGCCGGCGAGCTCGCGGGCGGCGAGCCACGGCCCGAGCGCGATCGGCGGCAGCGCGTCGAGCGAGGTGGTGTCGAGGAAGTGCTCGCCGTTGGGCCGGGTCCGGATCGCCCCGCGCTCGCGGATATCGCGGACCAGCCACGCCAGGTGCTGCGGATTGTGGCGCGCGGCCGCCGCGATCTGGCGCAGCGCGCGCAGCGGCGGGTAGACCGCGGGCCGGAGCAGCGCGGCGGTCATCGCCATCGCCGACTCCTCGTCGAGCGGCCCCAGCAGATCGCGGCGGTGGCGCTCGGCGCGGGCGCCGAACCCGGGCCGGCGCTGATCGATCCGCGGCGTGCCGAGCGCGAGGATCCACAGGCCGAGCCGCTCGCCGCCGAGCGTGGCGTACTCGAGCGCGTCGAGCAGATCGTGATCGGCGAGCTGGATGTCGTCGAGCAGGATCGCCAGGCCGCCGGGCTGGCGGGCGTGGGCGCGCAGCCGATCGCCGATCGCGCCGACCAGGTGGCCGTCGGGCAGCGCGCCGATCAGCTCGGACAGCGCCGCGTGGCCGGCCCGCCCCGCGCCGGGCGGCGGCACCGCGCCGTAGCAGATCCGCGCGCCGAGCTCGCGCAGCCGCGGCACCAGCTGGTTCGCGAGCGCGGTCTTGCCGCTGCCGTGATCGCCGACGACCAGCGCGAAGCCCGGGCCGCCGCCGCCGAGCGCCGCCGCCGCGTCCGCCGTCAGATCGGCGAGCATCGCGTCGCGGCCGAACAGCTCGGGCGCGTCGCCGGCGTCGGCCAGGGCCGCGAACCCGGGCCCGACCGGGCTGTCGCGGGTTGGCGCCTGCGCGACGCTGGCGAGCGCGCGGGTCAGCACCACGCCGGTCCACGCCGCCGGCGGGATCCAGTCCTCGGGGCGCTCGACCGCCTTGCCGGTCAGCCGCGGCGACACCCGCAGCAGCTCGAGATGCAGCGCGACCCGGGCGCCGGCGGCGGCGAGCTCGCGGGCCGCGGCGATCGCCGAGCTGGCCGGATCGGCGTGCTCGGCGCCGACCACCGCGCCGAGCAGGCGCCGGCCGCGCTGCGACACCAGCGCGATCTTGCGCGCCGCGAGCGCGGCGAGCAGCGCCCGATCGACCCGCGGCAGCTCGGCCCACAGCAGCACCACCGGCTGCTTGCCCTCGCTGATCATCGACACCGAGTGCATCCGCGCCGCCGACGAGCTTTCGCGCGCGTTCAGCAGCCGGGCGCGGACCTCGCGTGCGGTCGGCGGCCGCCGCGCCGGCAGCTTGGCGAGGCATTCATGACAGAGCGCCTCGACCTGGGCCGGCACCGGCGTCAGCGCGCCGAGCGGCGGCGGGCGAAGCGCGGCGTGGGCGCGCTGCAGCGCCTGGCCATCGCCGACAAATGGCGGGCGGCCGGCGCACAGCTCGTACAGCATGCAGCCAAATGCGTACACATCGGCGCGCGCGTCGGCCGACGCCGCATCGATCAATTGCTCGGGCGGGATGTACTCGAGCGAGCCGACCTGGATCCCGGCGCGCGTCGGATCATCGGGATCGACGGGCAGCTTCCGCGCCAACCCGAGATCGAGGATGGCGATCGTGTGCTCCGGTCGACGCACGAGGTTGTCGGGCTTGAGGTCGCGGTGCGCGAAGCCCGCCGCGTGGACGAGGATCAGCGCATCGAGGATCGCGATCGCCAGCTCGATCGCGC
>DASWOO010000599.1:0-3221 GCA_036404335.1 Kofleriaceae bacterium | reverse complement strand
CAAGTCCGGCGACGACGCGGCGCGCGACGAGATCTGCCTGTCGGTCGGCTACTTCTTCCCGTCGCCGGGCGGCACGGGCGGCTTCTGCGCCGACGGCCTCAACTACATGCCGTGAGCGTCACGGGGCGTCGCCTTCGATCTCGATGGTGATCTCGTCGGTCGTGTCGTCGTCGGTCGACGAGGATGCCGCGGCCGCAGGCGCCGGGGCGGCGGCCTGGGTCACCGAGATGCCCGGCGAGGCTGGCTTGTCGGAGGTGCGCTCGGAGGACCGGTCGTCCTCGACCGACGCGGCGATGACGCGGGCGGCCGGGCGCGGCGCGAGGCTCTCGCCGCCATCGGCGTCGGCGGCGCGCGGCTTGGGCCAGGTCGGCCGGGCGGCGGCATCGGCGCAGCCGCCGAGCGCCGAGCTGCCTGCCAGGACGGTACACAGCACGAGGCCACGGCGCACCATTGGGGTTATCGTAGCACCCCGAAATGATCGAAGTTGGCAAGAAGGCTCCGGCGTTCACCCTCGAATCGTCCGACGGCGGCAAAGTCAAGCTCGCTGACTTCGCCGGCAAGCCCGTCGTGATCTACTTCTACCCGCGCGACAACACGCCGGGCTGCACCGTCGAGGCGAACGACTTCAACGCCGCGCTGCCGGCGCTCAAGCAGGCGGGCGCGGTGGTGCTCGGCATCAGCAAGGACTCGATCGCCTCGCACTGCAAGTTCCGCGACAAGTTCAGCCTCGGCTTCCCGCTGCTGAGCGATCCGGAGGGCACCGTGCTCGAGGCCTACGGCGCGTGGGGCGACAAGGTCCTGTACGGCAAGAAGATGAAGGGCATCATCCGGTCGACCGTGGTGATCGACAAGGCCGGCAAGATCGCCCAGCACTGGCCCAAGGTCAGCGTGAAGGGCCACGTCGATGCCGTCGTCGAGGCGGTCAAGGCGCTACAGTAAGCCTGCCATGACGATCAAGCACCTGTTCGGCGGCCTCGCGCTCGCCGTGTCGCTCCTGTTCGCCCCCGCCACCGGCCTGGCTCAGAAGACGGCTGACAAGCCGGTCGCCACGGCCAAGCCGGCGGCGAAGGATCCGGTCGACCTCAACACCGCCACCGCCGCCGAGCTGCAGGCCCTGCCCGGCATCGGCGACGCCTACGCCAAGAAGATCATCGACGGCCGGCCCTACGCCAAGAAGGACCAGCTGGTCTCGAAGAAGATCATCCCGGCGGCGACCTACGACAAGGTCAAGGACCTGGTCATCGCCAAGCAGGCGGCCAAGCCGGCCACCAAGTAGCCACCTCCCAGCCGTCAGTGGAAATCGCGGCTGACGACTGACTTCACCTGCTTCGAGAGCCGCGGCGCCCACGCGCGCTCCACCATCAGGTGGACGATGCCCTCCTGGACCTGCAGCGTGCCGGACACGCCGAGCAGCGAGGTGTGGCAAAGCACCAGCTCGTACTGCTCGAAGATCGCGCGCCACACGACGAGGTTCACGAAGCCGGTCTCGTCCTCCATCGTCAGGAACACCGCGCCCGACGCGGTGCCCGGCCGCTGGCGGCAGATCACCATGCCGACGTAGTCGACCGCCCGGCCGTGACCGATGCTCGCCACGGTCCGCGCGTCGGGCCAGCCGCGCGCCGCCAGCTCGCCGCGCAGCGGCCCCAGCGGATGGCCGCGGGTCGAGTGCTCGCTCGCCTGGAAGTCCCACAGGATCTGCTCGAGCGGCTCGAGCCGCGCGAACGCCGGCTCGTCGTCGGCCGGCGCGCCGAGCGCGAGCGTATCGGCCTGGCGCGCGACGTGGCCGCGCACCTGCCACAGCGCCTCGCGCCGGTCGGCCCCCGACCAGCCGCCGAGCGCCCCGGCCTCGGCCAGCTCGGTGTGGACCCGCAGCGGCACGCCGGTGCGGCGCACGAAGTCGGCGAGCGACGCGAACGGCGCCTGGCCGCGCGCGGCGATGATCCGCTCGGCCTCGGCGAGCGGCAGGCCCTTGACCCAGCGCAGCCCCATGCGGATCGCGAAGTCGAAGCCGTTGGCGCACGGCTCGAGCGTGCAGTCCCACGCGCTGTGCGCGACGTCGATCGGCCGGACGTCGACGCCGTGGCGCTGGGCATCGCCGACCAGCGTCGACGGCGCGTAGAACCCCATCGGCTGGGCGTTGAGCAGCGAGCACGCGAACTCCGCCGGGTAGTGCTTGCGCAGCCACGACGTGTTGTAGGCGATCAGCGCGAAGCTCGCCGCGTGCGACTCGGGGAAGCCGTACTCGCCGAACCCGCGGATCTGCTCGAACACGCGCTCGGCGAACTCGCGCGGCACGCCCTTGTCCTCCATCCGGCTGATGATCCGCCCGCGGTGCTGCTCGATCTTGCCCGAGCGCCGCCACGCGGCCATGTCGCGGCGCAGCTGGTCGGCCTCGCCCGGCGTGTAGTCGGCCGCGACCATCGCCAGCTTCATCACCTGCTCCTGGAACAGCGGCACGCCCAGGGTCTTGCACAGCACCGGCTCGAGGCACGGGTGCGGATAGGTGATCGGCTCCAGCTGCTTTCGCCGCCGCAGGTACGGATGCACCATGCCGCCCGAGATCGGCCCCGGCCGCACCAGGCTGACCTCGACGACCAGATCGTAGAACTCGCGCGGCTGGAGCCGCGGCAGCATCGACATCTGCGCCCGGCTCTCGATCTGGAACGTGCCGATCGTGTCGGCGGTGCAGATCATGTCGTAGGTCGCCGGATCCTCGGCGGGGATCGTGTCGAGCGCGTAGTCGACGCCGCGGTGCTCGCGCAGCAGGTCGAACGCCAGGTGGAGCTGGTGCAGCGCGCCGAGCCCGAGCAGGTCGACCTTGAACAGCCCGAGCTCCTCGAGATCGTCCTTGTCCCACTGGATCACCGTGCGATCGGACATCGACGCGTTCTCGATCGGCACCAGGTCGTGCACCGGCTCGTGGCCGAGCAGGAACCCGCCGGGGTGGATCGACAGGTGGCGCGGAAACTCGAGGATCTCGTCGGCGAGCCGCGCGAGGTGGCCGATCAGGTGATCACCGCCGTGCTCGCCGAGCCCGGCCTGGCTCAGCGACGCGGCCTCAACCCCGCCGTAGCTCGACATGTGCTTGGCGGCGCGGTCGAGCGCGGTCTCGGGCACGCCGAGCACCTTGCCGACGTCGCGCACCGCCGAGCGCGGCCGGTAGCGGATGACGTTGCACACCATCGCGGCGTGGTCGCGGCCGTACACGGTGTAGACGTGCT
>DASWOO010000598.1:0-2732 GCA_036404335.1 Kofleriaceae bacterium | reverse complement strand
CCGACGCGCTCACCACGTTCGTGACCGCCGGCCTGATCGCATGGAAGGTCCCCGAGACCCGGCCCGCGGACATCCACCACGAGCCGGCGATCGCCGGCCTGGCCCGGGTCGCGCGCGACCGCACGTTCGTCGTGTTCGCGGTGCTGCACCTGATCGTGCTGATCGTGTTCGGCCAGTTCCAGCTCGGCCTGCCGCTCGACATGAAGGCGCACGGCCAGGGCTCGCGGTCGTTCTCGTGGCTGATGGCGTTCAACTGCATCGGCGTGGTCCTGCTCCAGCCGCGGCTCTCGGCCCGGCTCCGGGGGGTGGACGGCTCGCGCATGCTCGCGCTGTCGGCGGTGCTGGTCGGCGCCGGCTATGGCCTCAACGGCCTGGTCCCGTGGCTCGCGGACGCGGCCGCCGGCCTGGGGCTCGGCGACGTGGGCACCTGGCGGCTCGCGCTCTACCTGCTCGGCGCCGCGTTCTGGACCGTCGGCGAGGTCATCGGCTTCCCGGCGGCGTCGGCGCTGGTCGCCGACCTGGCGCCGGTCTCGCTGCGCGGCCGCTACCAGGGCGCGTTCGCGATGCTGTGGGGCGCGGCGATGACGTTCGCGCCGATCCTCGGCGGCACCGGCCTCGGCGCGCTCGGCGGTCCCACGTTCTGGCTGAGCTGCTTCGCCGTCGCCCTGGCGGTCGCGCTCGGCCACCTCGCCGCCGGCCCCTCGCGCCGGGTCCGACTCGCGGTCAGCTGATCCGCGGCGCCCGCAGCGGTTTGCAGCGACCCGCGTCCGGAGTACAGTCGCGGCTCAGCGTATGCCTCCTGCTGCCGGTCTCCGCGTCGTTCGCTCCTCGATCCACGGTTACGGCGTGGTCGCGACCCGCGCCTTCGGCCCGGATGACGTGATCACCGACGTCGACGGCGTCCTGGTCGGCAACTTCGTCCCCAGCGACGACCGCTACCTGCTGTGGCTCGAGAACGAAGACTACCTCGACATCACCGACCAGACCCGCTGGATCAACCACTCCTGCGATCCCAACGTCTGGATCGACGGCGGCATCCGCGGCGGCCAGCCCTGGGCCAAGGTCATCGCCCTGCGCCCGGTCTCGGCCGGCGAAGAGCTGACCTTCGATTACGCCTACGACCGCGAATCCATGCAGCCGTGCGCCTGCGGCGCCGCCACCTGCAAGGGCTGGATCGTCGACTCCGAGGAGCTCGCCCAGATCCAGGCCCGCGGCGCCCTGCAAGCCGCCGCGGGTTAGTGCGCGGCGAGCTACGGTGTTTGCGACTGCCCGATGCTGTCGCGCAATCCCGTGTAATCGCGAAGGAAATCGCTTGTCGTCGCGATCGAATGCGTCGACGATCGTCGCGCATGCTGCCATGACCGGAACCGCCGTGGTTTCGGCTGCCGACGGCAGGCCCCTCGTGATCATCAGCATTCCGACTGCCGATCTGCCAACGCTCGACTGATCGACGATTTCGATAGGAGACTTGATGGGCGAGCCCATCGCTTATCATTTTCGTTTGTGGCTCCGCGCGGGGCTCGCAGGATGCGGCTCTGCGAAGCGGCTCGCGGCGAAGGCGGGTCACGTGGCCGTCGACTTACATGTCGATGACCTAGCACGACTGCGTCACGTTGAAGGGCGGCGAGTGCCTGCCCGACGGGGCGCGTGGCAGGCAGGGCAGCGAGGTAGCCAGCGAGCGATGGCCCGGGCGGTCGCGGGGCGCTTCGTGGCGAGATCTTGATAGGTACGCTCGATACGCCAGCGCTGCATCACTCGACGCACCAGAGCCGCCGGCATCCAAGCTCGGCGTCGCGCTGCGCTACGTCACCGATCACGAGGTCGCGCTCGCGCGCCTTCTCGACTACGGCGAGGTGCCCCTCGGCCGCGGCACGTGCGACTGCGTCGACGGTCGCGACTGCGTCGGCACACGCTTGACCCGCCTGCCACGGGCGCCGCCGCCGCTCAAGCAGCTGTGCGAGCATCGTGCAAGTTCGGCCGGACGCTCACCGACGGTGTGACGCCCTCGGCGCTCCGGTTGCATTGTCTTTTTACAGCTTAAGGTGGCGGCCGACGGACGAGATCGGACAGATATCCGGAAAGAGCATACTGGGTATTCTTTATCCCTACCAACGATGGCCATGAGCCGTCTTCGATTCCTGATGGACGGAAGTCATTGTGTCCATTAACGTGGATCTAAATGTGGGATCGGTTAGTGGGTAGCGGCGTGCAGGATGGTGTCGGCAGGCAGCTGTCGACGGCGGCGCCATCGGTTGGCAAGCAGACGCGTATCCAGGCCGTCGATCCTGCCAGAACGCCGGCGCTCGGTGCGGGCCCGCCCCGCCCCGCTCGGGGCGGGTTCGACAAGCTCGACGTCTCGGCCGAGGACGCCGAGCAGTCGGACGACGTGTCCGTCGCCGCGCAGCCTTCGCGCGGCGCAGGGCCGGGTCCGGCCGGCAAGCTGCCGCGGCTCCAACTCGGCAAGCCCGGCGGTGGCGCGCGCGCCGCTGGTAGTGGCCCCCCGGCCACCGCTACCCCGACGAGCAACGTCGTCGGCCCGGCCAGCGCTACTCCTATGAACGGCCCGGAGCCGATGGCGATGGCGACGGGAGCGGCGGGCGCGTCCAAGGGAGGATCGAACGCCGCGCACAGCCCATCGCTACCTGCCCCGACCCAAGGTCCAGTGGGTCACGGAGCACCGACGGCCGCGCACGTGGCTGTGGCCCCGGCAGGAGGTCACGACGACGGCGGTG
>DASWOO010000597.1:0-2944 GCA_036404335.1 Kofleriaceae bacterium | reverse complement strand
CTGGAACGACAGGACGAGCGAGACGAGGTGCTCGGCGGCGTCGGCGACCTCGGGGCTGAGCTCGTGCAGCGACGCGAGCGCGCCGTCGAGCCCGAGCGGCAGGTGGACCGCGCCGAGCCCGGCGAAGATGTCGCGCAGGTTCGGCGTCGGCGGGTAGACCTCCAGGGCCGACGCCGGATCGAGCTTGGCGAGGCCGCGCGCTTCCGCGAGCGCGGCGTCGAGCCCGCCGATCGCGTCGACCAGGCCGAGCTCCTTGGCCTTGGCGCCGGTCCAGACCCGGCCCTCGGCGATCTGCTTGATGTCGCCGACCGACTTGTGCCGGCCGTCGGCGACCCGGCCGACGAACACGCCGTACACCGCCTCCATCGACGCCTGGATCGCCTGGCGCTCGTCGGCGGTCCACGGCCCGAGCCCGTGCATCATCAGCGCACGCTTGCCGCGACCGACCGGGAACGAGGCGACCCCGAGCTTGGCGAGCCCGGCCGCCGGCGCGAGCTTGCCGCCGACCACGCCGATCGAGCCGGTCAGGGTGTCGTCGAGCGCGAAGATCTTGGTCGCGCCGCACGCGATGTAGTAGCCGCCGCTGGCCGCGACGTCGCTCATCGAGACGATCACCGGCTTCCTGGCCACCAGCTCGGCGACCGCGCGCCAGATCAGCTCGGACGCCTGGGCGCTGCCGCCGCCGGAGTCGACGCGCAGCACCACCGCCTTGACGCTGGCGTCGGCGGCCAGCGCGTGCAGCGCCGGCACCAGGGTCGCGGCCGCGACGTGCTCGCGCGCGCCGAGCACGCCGTCGCCGTCGTCGTTGACGATGTCGCCGAGCGCGTAGATCAGCGCGACGTGCGGGCCGACCGGGCGCTCCGCGGCCATCGCGCCGATGAACCGCGACAGCCGCATGATCAGCGCCAGCTTGTCGTGCTTGTCGGGGTCGAGGTCGAGCCGGGTCCACGCGGCGTTGCCGCGCACCTGATCGCGAAACGCCTCGAAGCTCGCGACCTCGTCGACCAGGCCGGCCGCCTTGGCCGCGTCCGACGGGAACAGCGCGGTGTCGATCAGCGCGGGCACCGCCTTGGCGTCGAGCTTGCGATCGACGGCGATGATCTGGACCATCGTCGCGTAGCGGCCGTCGAGGATCGCGCCGAGCGTCTCGGTCATCTCCCTGGACGGCGCGTCGCGGGTCAGCGGCTCGGCCGCGCCCTTGTAGGCGCCGACGTGGAGAAAGTCGGCCTGGACGTCGAGCTTGTCGAGCAGGCCCTTGATGTGGACCGGCATCGCCGCCGGGCCGCCGATCATCACGTCGCCGACCGGCGCCAGGCCGATCCGATCGCACGCGGCCATCACGAGGTACGGCACGTCGTGCGCGCTGTCGGCGTGACACGCCAGCTGCTTGCCGGCCTTGCGCACGTCGTGCAGCGCGAGCCGCAGCTCGACCGCGTCGGTCAGGCTGATCGTCAGGTCGTCGAACCGCAGCAGCACGCCGGTCACATTGGGATCGGCGGCGAGCGCCCTCAGCCGGTCGGTCAGCGTGTCGAGCTCGAGGCCGCCGCTGCTCGACAGCGAGAACGCCTTGCGCTCGACGACGCGGCCGTGCAGCCGCAGCACGCCCCAGTGCGGTCTGGCGTCGTCGAAGCCGGCCGAGGCCTCGGGCGCCTCGTACGGGCCGGGCTTGCGCAGGCCCTCGGCGATCTTGGTCAGCGTCGACTTGAGGTCGAAGCCGCCCGGCGTCGCGTCGTCGTGCCTGGCCTTGGGCTCCGGCTTGGGCTCGGGCTCGTGGTCGAGTCGCGAGGGATTCGCACACGCTGCGAGCAGCGCCAACACCAGGAACCGGGCACGCGACATGCTCGGTTCATATCACTCCGACGCGGAGCCGGGGCCGGTAGAGTCCGGAGACGGGCTCTTGTCGGGCGTCGTCGTCGGGCCGGCGCTCGACGGTGCCGCGGGCGGCGGCTGGTCGGGGCCGCCGCCGAGCCGGTCGAGCTGCTTCTTGGCCGCCGCGTTGTCGGGGTAGACCTCGAGGTAGTGCTTGTAGGCCTCGATCGCGAGGTCCTTGCGGCCCTGCTGCAGGTAGCCCTCGGCGATGCCGCGCAGCGCGGGCTCGTAGCGCGACGAGATCGCCAGCGCGCTGCGGAACTTGCCGAACGCGCTCGAGAACTGCTTGGCGTCGACGTAGCAGTAGCCCAGGCCGGTCAGCGCCTCGACGCCGTTGGGCTTCTGCTCGAGCGCCTTGTTGTACAGCTCGATCGCGCGCGCGCAGCTCGACTCCGCGGCCTTGTTGGCGCTGGCGATCAGCGCGTCGTACGAGCCGCCGCCGCCGCCACCCGACGGCACCGTCGTCGGGCCGCTGCCCGAAGGCGAGGTCGTCGGGCCGCTGGGCTTGCCGGGGCTGGCTGTCGGGTTGGCCGGGTTGGTCGGCTTGCCGGGGTTGGCCGACGGCTCCTCCGGTGGCAGCGGATCGCTGGTCGCGACGTTGGTCTCGAGCTTGGCGAGCAGCGCCTTGGCGCCGGCGTGCTCGGGCTGCGCGGCGATGATCGAGTCGGCCAGCGGCCTGGCGTCGGCCGGCTTGTTCTGCGCCGCCAGCACCAGCGCGAGGTGGAACCGGGCGCGGACATCGCACGACGCCTCGAGCTTGCCGTCGCCCTGATCGATCGCGGTGAACGCGGCCTTGGCGTCGTCGAGCTTGCCGTCGTGCACCTGCTGCAGCGCCTCGGCCAGCGCCAGCTCGCGCGCCCAGTCCTTGTCGCCCTTGCCGCGCGCGGCGTCGAGGTAGCGCCGGGCGTCGCGCGCCGGCTTGCCCTGCAGCCGCAGCACCTCGCCCATCGCGACGTTCGCGCCCGCGCTCTCCGGGGCTCCCTTGAACGCGCGCTGGGCGGCCTGGGCCGCGTCGAGGGTGATGGCCTTCGCGTCCGTCGCGAGGGCCGTCGCCTCCGCGCGATCGGCGGTGAGG
>DASWOO010000596.1:0-2698 GCA_036404335.1 Kofleriaceae bacterium | reverse complement strand
GCGCCGGACTACGTCGCCCACCTCGACCTCGACGGCACGATCCGGCTGATGAACCGGCCGCTGTTCGAGCACCCGAGCACGAGCATGGTCGGCACCAACATCTTCAGCTACCCGGCCGGCGATCACGCGGTCGCGCTGCGCAAGGCGCTGGCGCAGATCGGCCTGACCGGCCAGCCGCAGGGCTTCGAGGCCTCGGTGTTTCGGCCCGACGGCAGCCAGGTCTGGTACTCGACCCGGCTCGGGCCGGTCAAGGAGCACGGCAAGGTCACCGGCGCGGTGCTGGTGTCGCGCGACGTCAGCGACAAGAAGCAGACCGAGATGCACCTGATGCTGTCCGATCGCATGGCGTCGGTCGGCACGCTCGCGGCCGGCGTCGCCCACGAGATCAATAACCCCCTGGCGTCGGTGATCGCCAACCTCGACATGGCGCTGACCGACGTGCTCGCGCTCGCCGAGCACGCCAAGCTGCCGCCCGATCTGTCCGACGAGCTCAAGGACGCGCGGACCGCGGCCGACCGGGTGCGCGAGATCGTCCGCGACCTCAAGATCTTCTCGCGCGGCGAGGAGGATCGCCACGGCCCGGTCGACGTCGAGACCGTGCTGGAGTCGACCTTGCGCATGGCGTGGAACGAGCTGCGCCACCGCGCCAAGGTGGTCAAGCGCTACACCAAGGTCCCGCTGGTCGACGCCAACGAGTCGCGGCTAGGCCAGGTGTTCCTCAACCTGATCATCAACGCCGCGCACGCGATCCCCGCGGGCAACTACGAGGCGAACGAGATCCGGATCTCCACCAGCGTCGATAGCAACGGCCGGGTCGTGGTCGACATCGGCGACACCGGGACCGGCATCCCGCTCGAGGTCCGGCCGCGGCTGTTCACGCCGTTCTTCAGCACCAAGCCGGTCGGCGTCGGCACCGGCCTGGGCCTGGCGATCTCGCACCGGATCGTCACGCAGCTCGGCGGCCAGATCAACTACGACACCGAGGTCGGCAAGGGCACCACGTTCCACATCTCCCTGCCGGTCGCCGGCGGCCAGGCCGTGCCGCAGCAGACCCAGAAGATGTGGACCAAGGGGCCGTCGGTCCGGCGCGGCAGCGTGCTGGTGATCGACGACGAGGAGAGCCTGGCCCAGGCGCTGCGCCGCTACCTCGGCGTCGAGCACGACGTGACCGCGGTGTACCGCGCGCGCGACGCGCTGGACCTGCTCGAGCTCGGCACGCGCTACGACGTCGTGCTGTGCGACTTGATGATGCCGCAGATCACCGGCATGGAGCTGCACGCCGAGGTCGCGCGGCTCGACCCGGCGCAGGCCGCGCGGTTCGTGTTCCTGACCGGCGGCGCGTTCACCCCGGCGTCGCGCGACTTCCTGCTCCACACGACCAACCGGCGGATCGAGAAGCCGTTCGACCTCAAGGAGGTCCGGCGGATCGTCAACGACGAGATCCGCTAGAACATCTCGACTTGCAGCAGCGCCGAGAACCGGTTCAGCGCGAGGCTGCGCGACGCCGGCGCGCCGCGCACGATGATCAGGCCGAAGCTGCCGCCGCCGCCACCGCTGTCGGTCGTGCCGTCGCCGCCGACGTCGGGCGGGCCGATGTCGCCGCCGTCACCGCCGTTGTTGCCGCTGTTGTTGTTGCTGGTGGGATCGCCGCCGTTGCCGCCCCCGGGCGTGCCCAGCAGCGACCCGGCGTTCTGACCATCGGAGGTCGGCGAGGCCCCGCCACCGCCGCCGCCACCGCCGCCCGCAGCGATCACCGTCGCCGTCGACGTCACCGTGATCGACGGCGCCTCGAGCAGGATGCCGCCGCCGCCACCCCCACCACCGCCGCCGCCGGTGTCGCCCGCGCTCGGCGCCGGCGCCCGACCGCCGCCGCCGCTCGCCGCGATCGTGCCGGTGATCGTGAGCCGGGAGAGCGAGGTGATCTGGATCGCGCCGCCGCCCGCGCCACCCTCGGGCGCGCTCGCCTCGAGGCCCTGCCCGCCGACCCCGCCGCCGGAGCCGCCCTGCAGGGGCTCGAGCCCGTTCGGTAGGCACATCACGCCGCCCTGCGAGGCCTGGAGCAGGCCCGCCGAGGGTCACCGTGGCCTCGATGACCTGGTCGCGCCTGGGGGTGATCGTGGTCTGGCCGAACAGGACGTGCTTGTTGCTCTGATCGGCCCAGATGATCAGCGCGATGTCGCGGCCGGCGAAGCTATCGGGCATCGACAGCAGCAGCCCGGGGCGAACGCCGCGTGCTGCGATCGATCACCACGTAGGTGAGGGCGAGCGCATCGTCGCGACCGACGTCGAGGAGCTCGGTCGCGGGCCGGCGCGACGGCTCGCTCGGCACCACCGCGCCGCGCCGCGCCACCTTGATCGCGACCTGGCGCGTCGTGGTGCGGTCGAGCGCGCCGAACACGAATGCGCCGGGAGTCGCGGCCAGCAAGCTGTCGACCTGGTAGCGGTCGCTGATCGTGAACGGCCGATGGACGTCGCCGTGCTCCGGGCAGAACGGTCCGATCTCGACGATCTCACATCGCGAGCAAACCTACTGGTCCGTGCTTCGACCACGCTCATATCACGCCCGGGCGAATGACCCTCGCATAGTATCATACCGGGCGTGGCGCATGACTTCGACTTCCTGGTGGTTGGCTCGGGGTTCGGCGGCAGCGTGTCGGCCTGCCGGCTGACCGAGAAGGGCTACCGCGTCGGCGTCATC
>DASWOO010000595.1:0-1979 GCA_036404335.1 Kofleriaceae bacterium | reverse complement strand
CTGGTCGACGAGCACTTCCCCGGGTTCGGCGAGATGGGGACGGTCAAGACGCTGATCCTCGACGTGTCGGGGATGACGCGGATGACGTCGTTCGGGGTGCGGCAGTGGCTCAAGGCGATGGACGCGCTGCCCAAGGCGGTGGCGGACCGCTACCTGCTGGGCTGCCCGACGTTCTTCGTCGACCAGCTGAACATGGTGCTGAACTTCGGCGGCGGCAGCAAGGTGCTGACGGTGGTGGCGCCGTACACCTGTCCGGGCTGCGGGGTGGAGTCGGGCGAGCTGATCGACGTGCTGGCGGACAAGGCGACCCTGGCCAAGGGCGGCTTGCCGGAGAAGGAGTGCGCGCGGTGCGGCGGCAAGCTGGAGTTCGACGAGACGCCGGAGAGCTACTTCGCGTTCGTCAACAAGTACGCGCCGTCGAGCATCCAGCCGGCGGCGGCGGCGATGCTGGCGTCGCACAACCTGTACGCGTCGTCGGACAACGCGACTGAGAAGCCACCGCGGATCATCAAGCTGGTGCACGGCGCGGTGACGTACTTCCGGATCATCGGGACGATCGGCTCGATGTTCCGGGCGCGGCCGTTCCTGGTCGGGGCCGAGGGCGAGATGGTGATCGATCTGGCCGAGGTCGATCGGTTCGACTCGGGCGGCCTGAAAGAATGGAAGCGGCTGGTCAAGAGCCTGGCGGGCCAGGTGCCGGCGGTGACGCTGGTCGACGTGACCGAGTCGTTCCTGACCAGCGCGGGTGATTCGCTGGCGCTGGCGCGCAACATCGGGGTGACGTCGGTGCTGGTGCCGTACGGCTGCATCGAGTGCAGCCGGACGTCGTACGAGAGCGTGGCGGCGACCTGGCCGCTGCAGTTCGGCGCGCATGTCTGCGCGACCTGCGGCGGCGCGACGACGAACCAGCTGTCGACCCAAGCCTTGCTCCCGTTGCAAAAGGCGAGCACGACGGTGCCGGCGGCGAGCGCCAAGCTGATCGGCCGGCGCGACGAGATCCTGTCGCGCGCGCTGATCGACGCCAACGTCGCGCAGGCCGGCGACGGCGCGACCCCCGCGGTCACCGCCGACGACACGATCCTGGGCAAGTACAAGATCGTCCGCCGGCTGTCGGCGGGCGGCATGGCCGAAGTCTTCTTCGCCAAGCAGGTCGGCATCGGCGGGTTCGAGAAGCCGGTCGCGCTCAAGCGGATCCAGCGCAAGCTGCTCGATATCCGCCAGCAGGCGATCGAGCTGTTCCTCAACGAGGCCAAGATCGCCGGCCGGCTGGTCCACCCCAACATCGTCCAGGTGCTCGACGTCGGCGAGGTCGGCGGCGCGCTGTACCTGGCGATGGAGTACGTCCACGGCAAGGACCTGCGCAACGTCATCAAGAAGCTGCAGCAGAGCCGGACGATCCTGCCGCTGGGCCAGGCGCTGTACATCGTGCGCGAGGTCGCGCAGGCGCTGCACTACGCGTACTGGTCGACCGACATGACCGGCAAGCAGCTCGCGGTGGTCCACCGCGACGTGTCGCCGGACAACGTGATCCTGAGCTACGACGGCGCGGTCAAGCTGCTCGACTTCGGCGTGGCGATGTCCTCGGTCACCGAGCACGCGACGGCGATGCTGGTCGGCAAGTGGCTGTACATGTCGCCCGAGACCACGGCCAGCCAGCAGGTCGACCACCGCTCGGATCTGTTCTCGCTCGGCGTGATCCTGTATCTGCTGTGCTCGGGCTACATGCCGTTCACCGGCTCGGGCCCCAAGGAGATCGTCCAGAAGATCCGCGCGGGCCAGTACAAGCCGCTGCGCGAGCTGCTCTCGGTCCCCGAGCGGCTCGACCAGCTGATCGCCCGGATGCTCGCGCCCAACCCCGACGACCGTCCGCAGACCGGACAGGAAGTCGCCAACGAGCTGACCGAGATCGCCCGCCAGTTCGGCATCGAGAGCTCGGCGCCCCACATCGCCTACGCCCTCACCCAGGTGTTCCCGCCCGA
>DASWOO010000594.1:0-4325 GCA_036404335.1 Kofleriaceae bacterium | reverse complement strand
CTGGCCCCTCACAAAGGGGCCTTCGGTGCTTTCGGGCCCCGGCGACCGGGCCCCGGCGGGCTCAGGCGTCGAGCTGCGCGAGGTACGCCAGCAGCTTGGGCCGGATGTCGCGCATCGCCCGCGCGCGGTGCGACAGCTCGCCCTTGGTGCCGACGCCGGCCTCGGCGAAGGTCTGGCCGAGCTCGGGCACATAGAACAGCGGGTCGTAGCCGAAGCCGCCGGTGCCGCGCGGCGCGTCGAGCACGACGCCCTCGCATACGCCGTCGGCGGTGACCACCGCGTCGCGCAGCGGCCCGGCCGGGTCGGCCAGCGCCAGCACCGAGCGAAACCGCGCGGTCCGCCGCTCGGCCGGCACGCCGCGCAGCGCCTCGACCAGCTTGGCGTTGTTGGCCGCGTCGCCGCTACCGCCGCCGCCGTTGCCGGCGTAGCGCGCGCTGTACACTCCGGGGGCGCCGTCCAGCGCGTCGACCTCGAGGCCGCTGTCGTCGGCCAGCGCCGGGAACCCGGTCGCCAGCGCGACCTCGCGCGCCTTCTTGGTCGCGTTGCCGACGAAGGTGTCGGCGTCCTCGACGACATCGGGGATCGACCGCCCGACCCGCGCCTCGGCCTCCTCGACCCCGAGCACGTCGATGCCCGGCAGCAGCTGGCGCAGCTCGACCAGCTTGCCCGGGTTGCGGGTTGCGAATACCAGCGGCCGGCGGCTCACTTCGAACCCCGCGACGCGAGCCCCTGCCCGACGCGCGACGCGAGTCCTTGATCGACCGCCGTGCGCTGCGCCTGGCACAGCTCCCGGATCCCGCCGGTCGCCAGGTCGAGCATCGCGTCGAGCTGCTTGCGGTCGAACGTGCCGTGCTCGGCCGTGCCCTGGATCTCGATCAGCGCGCCGGCCTCGTTGCCGACCACGTTCATGTCGACCTCGGCCCTGGAGTCCTCGACGTAGGGCAGGTCGAGCACGACCTCGCCGCCGACGATGCCGACCGAGACCGCGGCGACCGGCGGCATCAGCGCGCTGGCGTCGGGCAGGACGCCGTCGGCGACCAGCTTGTGGATCGCGAACGCCAGCGCGATCCACGCGCCGGTGATCGACGCCACCCGCGTGCCGCCATCGGCCGAGACCACGTCGCAGTCGACCGCGATCGTCCGCTCGCCGAGCTTGGTCAGGTCGATCGCCGCGCGCAGCGACCGGCCGATCAACCGCTGGATCTCCTTGCCGCGGCCGCCCGGGTCGCGCTTGGTCCGGGTGTGGGTCGAGCGGGGCAGCATCGAGTACTCCGCGGTCAGCCAGCCGCGGCCCTTGCCGGTCAGGAACGCCGGCACCGATGACTCCACGCTGGCGGCGCACAGCACCCACGTGTCGCCCAGCTTGATCATCGCCGAGCCCTCCGCGTGCTTCTGGTAGTGCGGAATGATCTCGAGGGAACGAAGCTGATCGGGCCGTCTGCCGTCGAAGCGCATGATGGCGGCAGGCTACCGCATCGGTCGCGCGATACCCCCGTCCGCCCCGGTCGAAAACCTTCACCACCGAGCCGGAGCGCTCGCTCTATAAAATCCCTTTAGGAGCGGCGGAGTCACTGGACAGCGTTGCGACGAAATCGCAGAGTGAAACTCCCTCGCCATCGATCATGAACGGCTCCCTCGCCATCGATCGTCCGCCCCCGCCCGTTGACGCGCCGGCCCGGCCGTTGCTGGACCTGCTCGGCGCCCGGGTGATCGTCGGCGGCGCCGCGGCGTCGGACGCGGTGTTGCCGTCGGGCGAGCCGATCGCGCCGACGCCGTGCTCGCTGTTCGGCCCGCGCGGCGCGGCGCTGTGCGGCCCCGACGGACCGCTGGTGGTCTCCGATACTGGACACCACCGTCTGCTGGTCTGGAAATTTCGGCCGCGCTACGATCGCGAGCCGGCCGACTTCGCGATCGGTCAGCCGAACCTGACGTCGTCGGCCCGAAACAGCGGCGGCAGCCTGGTGACCGGCGCGACCCTGAACGTCCCGAGCGGCGTCGCCGCCGGTGCCGGGGCGGTCGCGGTCGCCGACGCCGGCAACCACCGCGTGCTGATCTGGCGCACGCCGCCGATCCACGCGAACCAGCCGGCGGATGTCGTGCTCGGCCAGGCCGACCGCCGCGGCTGCCTGGCCAACCGCGGCCGCGAGCTGCCCGGCCCCGATACCTTGCAGCAGTGCTGCGGCGTCGCGATCTGCAATGGCCGGCTGTTCGTGGCCGACACCGGCAATCGCCGCGTCCTGATGTGGGACGGCATCCCCGAGCGCGACGGCACCCCGGCCGACCTGGTGCTCGGCGCCGCGAGCTTCGACGAGCTGCCGGGCGATCCGGCCGGCGAGCCGGCGAGCCCGGCGCGCATGCGGGGGCCGCACGCGATCGCGATGTGGCTCGGCGACCTCCTGGTCAGCGACGCCGGGCTCCACCGCGTCATGGGCTGGCGCGGGTTTCCGCGCGAGCCCGGCCAGGCGTGCGACTACGTCCTCGGCCAGGCGTCGGCGACGGCGGTCGACGCCACCCGCGGCGCGTTCCACCCGAGCGCGGCCACGCTGCACATGCCGTACGGCATGGCGGTGGTCGGCGACCGGCTGGCGGTGGCGGACACCGGCTGCTCGCGGCTCGTCGGCTACGCCCGCCACGCCAGGTCGACCGGCGCCGCCGCGCGCTGGCTGTCGGGCCAGCGGCTGTTCGCCGACAAGGGCGACAACCGCTGGGGCGCGCCGGCCCGCGACAGCGTGTGCTGGCCGTACGCGATCACCGCCAGCGGCGACACCGCCGTGGTCGCCGATAGCGGCAACAACCGCGTCCTGCTCTGGGACCTGGCGTAGGCCCAGGGCTACGGCTGCTGCTCCTTGAGCAGCATGCGGGCGGCGTTGCGCACCGCGAACGGGTACGCGGTCTGGACCGCGGCGAGCCGCAGCTCGTGCTTGGGCGTCAGCCGCAGGACCTTGATCACCTGATCGGTGCCGAGCCGCGGGTTGGCGAGCAGCGCACGCCGGACCTCGGGGACCTGCAGCCACGTGCCGTTGCCGACGATCATCTCGAGCAGCACGCGCGGCAGCGAGCCAAACCGCGCGATCCGCGCGACCTCGGGCGCGGTCAGCCGCGGGTTGCGCAGCAGCGCCTCCCACACGTTCTTGCCGTACAGCCGCTCGAGCACGATGCGCTCGTGCAGCTCGCCCTGCGCCGCGAGCTTGACCTGCGCCGCCAGGCTCAGGCCGCGCAGCCGCTCGTGGACGTTGCGGGGCGCGCGCGACTCGGCCACGCTGCGCCGGGTGCCCCGGGCCAGCGCGTCCGGCGCCGGCTCGTCCGCGGCGAGGTCGTCGAGCATCGACAGGTCGAGCTCGAGGTCGTCATCGCCGGCGCTGGCGAGCGTCGACAGGTCGATCGTCGCGACCGAGGCCACGGGCGCCAGGTCGTACTCGGCGAGCCGCGCCAGGTCGATCTGGCCGTCGCTCAGCGACGACGTGTCGAGCTCCTCGGTCATCTCGAGCCCGGGCTCGGGCTGCGCCGGCCCGAGCTCGGCGAGCCGCGCCTTGAGCTCGTTCGAGAACCCGATCAGCTCGAGCCCGGCGCCGCGCTGGTGCTCGACGTACACCACGCGCGCCGGCAGCGAGAGCTGCAAGCTCGCGCCGCGCACCACCAGGTCGCACTCCTCGGCCAGCCGCAGGCTGCAGCCGGGCACGAACACGCCGCCCACCTCCAGGTCGCGGGCGAACTGCGCGTCGCCCGCCAGCTCGATCACCACGGTGGGCCGGCTCACGGTTCGAGTCTAGGGCTACTCCGTCAACGTGACCAGCTCGGCGACATGTGCGGCCGGTTCATCCGGCGCCTCGTGCAGATAGGTGTACGCCGCGGCGCGACACCGATCGTCGAGCTTGTCGAGGCACAGGATGCGGACGCGTAGCCACAGCGCGGCGCGGTACTCCTTGCCGCCGGGAAAACGTCGGACATACGCGTCGAGCGCTTGCAGTGCGTCGGCATTTCTTCCGAGGCGTGTGTGGCGGATCACGGCGATGCTGTAAAACGCCTGCGACGCATCCTCACCCGACTGGTGTGCGGCGATCGCGTAGTAGCGAGCGACCGCGCTGGCCGGATCGGCCTCGCCGATGTCGAGCGCGGGCACGACCGGCTGCGCGCGGATCGCGGCCTTGAGATCGATGTTGGGATCGGCGGCGCGCGCCGGGCCGTGCGGCCGCAGCGCATCTCCGCCGAGCGGGCGCTCCGGAGCCACGGCGTGCACCGGCGGGGCGGCGATCGGCGGGGGCGCGTCGGGCACCGCGGCCTTGCGATCGTGGAGCACATCGGGCGCGATGGTCGCGACGCTCGGG
>DASWOO010000593.1:0-2111 GCA_036404335.1 Kofleriaceae bacterium | reverse complement strand
GCGGACCTGTACCAGGCCGCGTATCAGCGAGCGCCGACCAGCGACGAGCAGACGTTCTGGTCGGGTCAGCTGGTGAGCGGCCGGTCGGAGGCCACCGTGGCCAGCTACATTCAGCTGATCACCGACACGTTCGCGGAGGTGTACCACCGAACGCCGACGTTCTCGGAGCTGGAGCTATACACGCAGCTGCTCGACGACGGCGTGCCGCTGTAGCGCGCTAGAAGCTAGTCACCACCGGTCGGGAACGACGCGGACGTCGTCACGACCTGGACGCCGATCGACAGCGCGTCGGGCGTGGTGCACGTGTCCATGCTGCACGAGTCGGGCTGCAGCACCGCGGCGACGGCCGGGAACTTCAGGATCTCGTCGAGGCTGACCGTGCAGTCCTTGTCGGTCGGGGTCAGGTCACCGTCGAGCATGGTGATGACCTTGGCGCCGGTCGAGTTCGCGGCGCAGTTGCAGCCGGGCGCCGTCCGCGGCGCGGGGCAGTCGGTATTGATGATGGCGTCGACCGCGGTCTTGATCGCCGGGCCGACCTGGGTGTTCAGGTCGGTCTGGGTCAGCACGCCGCCGACCTTGAGCGAGGTCACGCCGCTGGCCGACATGCCGGTCGCCTGCGCGCGCGCGTGGGTCAGGCTGAGCTTGATCGGCGAATCGCCGATCGCGATCTGGAGGGCGACGTTGCCCGGGCCGGCGTTGAACGTGCCGTTGATGACCTTGCCCGAGAGCTGGGCGTTGGTCGGCGAGCCCGCGGCGATGGTGAACGTCGCGCCGCCCTGGAGGTGGCCGCCGCAGGTCGTGTCGGTCGCGCTCGAGCACGCCGGCGGGTTCGGGGTGGCGCCGAACTTGACCGACAGGCCCGCGCCCGCGGTGTTGTTGGTGAAGTCGGTGGTCTGGACGTCGACCAGCAGGATCAGCGTGCCCTGGGCGATCGCCTTATCGACGGTGCCCTGGATGTCGAAGAACGACGACAACAGGCCGAGCGCCTGGCCGATGCGGTTATCGACCCGACCGTCCGGCGTGGACGAGGTCTTGCTGCCGAAATCGAGGCTGAGGTCGTCGGTGTTGGCGCTGGTCACCGTCGCCTTCTTGACGACGTACTGGTGATGGTCGCCGGTCGGCGTGCCGTTGTCCGAGCCGCCGTCATCGCCGCCGCCATCATCACCGCCGCCACAGGCGACGACCGACAGCGGGAGGGTACAGGCAGCAGCCGCAAGCAAGATCGATTTCAAGCGCATTTAGGATTCCCCTGGCTAAGTTCGTTAGAGGTGGTTCTATCGCGAAAATCGGGTAACGGAACAGGAAACATCGACGCTGCAGAGCGTCACCGCGCGGGCGGCATGCCCTCGAAGCGGACCTGGGCTCCGGCGGTGATTTTATGCGCTGCGCAATAACCGCCGTTGACCTCGAGGACGTACAGCGACGGCGCGTCGACCTTGCGCAGGTCGTCGGTGCGCGGCGCCGCGTTCTCGACGACGCCGGCGACGGTCATGTCGGCCTTGATGAACAGCATGTCGAGCGGGATGAGCGTGTTGTGCATCCAGAACGACCAGGGCTGCTCCTTGCCCATGAAGAACAGCATGCCCTGATCGGGCGGCAGGTGCTCGCGGTACATCAGGCCGCGCTCGATCGTCGCCGGGGTCGAGACGACCTCGACCGAGACCGTGGCGTCGCCGCTCGGGCTGGACAGGTAGACCTTGGGCATGGCGGTGGGGGGCGTAGGTGGGGATGCGTCATGCGCGGCGGCCGGCTGCGGCAGGGCCGCGGGCTCGTCGTGACGCGCGCCGGACGAGCAGCCGGCGACGAGGAGGATCGCAACCAAGGTCGAGCGCACGCCGGCACGCTAGCATGCCGCGCCGGCGGATGCGCGCGGGGTAGAATCGCGGCGTGGCGTACGCAGTGATCACGCGCGACCCGGTGGCGGCGGCGAGCTATGCGGCCGCGCTCGCGCCGCTCGGGCTCGAGGCGATCGCGATGCCGGTGACGCGCAGCGCGCCGCCCGCCGACCCGGATCAGCTGGCCCGCGCGATCGGGCAGGGCGGCCACGCCGCGATCGTCGTCGCGAGCGCGCGCGCCGCCCGGGCGCTCGACGCGGCGCGTGGGGATCGCGC
>DASWOO010000592.1:0-3735 GCA_036404335.1 Kofleriaceae bacterium | reverse complement strand
AGATGATCTCGGCGTACTCGTGGGCCTGCTCGGGGCTCTTGGTCCGGCCCTCGGCGAGCATCTCGCCGAACATCGAGATGATCGACAGCGGGGTCTTGAGCTCGTGCGACACGTTCGAGATGAACTCGCTCTTGAGCTCGTTGAGCCGGCGCTCGCGGCGGATCGCGAGGCCCAGGGCGGTCAGGCCGGCGAGGATCACGGTGACCGCGCCGCCGATCAGCAGCGAGTCGATCAGCTTGCGGCGCTCGAGCCCGGGGTCGGCCATGTCCTTCTGCGTGACGCGCAGCACCCAGCCGTCGACGGTCGAGACGAACCGGGTCTCCTGCACCGGCTCGCCCGCGGTGTCGCCGAACGGCGCGCCGTAGCGCAGCTGGCCGTGCTCGTCGAGCACCTGGAACAGCCGCTTGGACGACGACGACACCGAGAAGAACTGCGGGAACACGTTGTTGACCAGGTGGATCAGGTCGTCCTCGATCACGACGTAGAACGTCCGGTCGCCGGCGACCCGCTTCATGAACGAGAACAGGTACGGCCGGCCGTCCCAGGTGCCGTAGACGTGGCCGCGCTTGCCGGCTGGCTGCTTGGCCAGGGGCAGGGCGGGCAGGATCCGGGCGACGAACTTGTCGCGGAACGCCACGCCGGTCTTGCCCAGCCGGGTCGAGACCGTGCCATCGGGGATCAGGTGGAGCTGGTCATCGAGCACGAACACGCTGGTCGCCGCCGCGCCGGTGGTCTTCAGCAGCTGCTGGAGATCGGACATCGGGTCGGTCTGCACGGCGTTGAGCAGCTTGTTGTCGGCGCTCTCGACCCGGGATTCGATGTCGAGGACCTTGTCGTCGGCCAGCTCCTGGAGGACGGCAAGCTCGCGGTCGTTGGAGGAGACCTCGCTGGTGTACGAGTAGCCGTAATAAGCCAGCGCGACCGCCGCGGCCAACACCGCGAAGATCAAGGCGTTCACAAGCAGAACGCGACGCACAGGGCGGGATCCTAACCACGTTCTTTTGTCAGTTGTAAGTGCGCAAGGTTGCTAGCTCACAGGATCATGTGTTAGACGGCTAACTAATGACTCGTTCAATCCGGAGTAATGGATTTCGAGCAGTTTTGACGATTTAGGCGGCGCGACACTCGTCCAGAAGAGGCATGGGATGGATTCCATCTTCGAAGAAGACGCCGAAGAAGTTGGTGGGGAGATCGAGGCGTATTGCCCGTCTCCTCGCTGCAAGGCGGACACAACCCACACGATTATCAGCATGTACGAGGACGAGGTTCGTCGCGTGCAATGCGTGGTCTGTGGAGACGTACACGCGTACCGCAAGCCGCGTGGCGACGGTCTGGAAGACGCTGACGGGGCTGCCCGGAAGTCCAGTCAGCGCAAGATGACGTGGGACGACGCGATGGCCCGGGCGACCGAGGCCGATCTCGGCAACACGCGGCCCTACTCGATCCGCGACGCCTACGAGGAGGGCGACGTCGTCCGCCACCCGGTGTTCGATATCGGCTTCATCGTCGAGCTGTTGCCCGACAACAAGGTCGACGTGATGTTCCGCGACGGCGGATCGCGGATCCTGGTTCACAACCGCGGTGACCTGGCCGCGCGCATGCCGGATATCAGCGAGATCCCGGTGCCGCGCGAGGTCAAGAAGAAGAAGCGGACCAAGAAGCCCGAGCTCGTGGCGCAGCCGATCTAGCGGACCAAGGCCGAGGTCGAGGCCGCGGTCGAGAAGGCGCGCAACGCGGCGCAGAACCGGGTCGACGACGCCCAGAAGACGTCGGAGGACCGGTCGAAGAAGCTCAAGGTCGAGGTCAAGAAGCCGCCGGCCAAGGCCGAGGCTCCCGCCAAGGGTGCCAAGCCGGCTTCGGCGGACGAGGCGCCCGTCACGCCTGACAAGGGCGACAAGGCCGAGAAGCCGACCAAGGCGGCCAAGGCCGGCAAGGCGGAGGCGCCTGCCAAGCCCGACAAGCCTGCCAAGGCCGAGAAGCCGGCCAAGGGTGCCAAGCCGGAGGCGCCTGCCAAGCCTGCCAAGGGCGCCAAGGTCGACGCCAAGGCGCCGGCCAAGGGCAAGGAGCCCGCGAAGCCGGCCAAGGGCAAGGAGCCCGCGAAGCCGGCCAAGGCCGCCAAACCGGCCAAGCCTGCCAAGCCTGCGAAGGCGGCCAAGCCTGCCAAGGCCGCCAAGCCGGCCAAGGCTGCCAAGAAGCCGGCGCCCGCGAAGAAGTCGGCGCCCGCGAAGAAGCCGGGCAAGCCGGCCAAGCCCGGCAAGAAGAAGTAGCCTCCGAGCGGCCCGAGGGGCGCTACGGGCGCGGCGGCTTGCCGGGCTCGGCTTCCTTGAGGTGGTTCTTGAACGGCAGCAGCACCGTGAACTCGGTGAACACGTCGGGCTGCGAGTCGACGGTGATCAGGCCGCCGTGCAGCTCGACCAGGCCGCGCGCGATGAACAGGCCGAGGCCGGCGGGGTCGGGCAGCGACGAGGTGTGGTGCTTGGCCGGCTGCAGGTGCAGGAACGGATCGAAGATCCGCGATCGGTCCTCCTCGGGGATGCCGGCGCCGTTGTCGCGGACCCGCAGCCGGACCCAGCCGCCCGGGTAGCGCTCGCTCGGCGCCTCGTCGACGTCGATGACGATCTCGCCCTGCTCGGGCGTGTAGCGGATCGCGTTGTGCACCAGGCTCATCGCGATCCGATGGAGCTTGTCGCGGTCGGCGTCGATCGCCTCGACCGAGCCGATCCGGGTCGCGACGTGCAGCTCGCGGCCGCGCGCGATCGGCTCGAGCTCGGTGACGACCTCGTTGACGACCTCGCCGAGGTTGACGGGGGTCCGCCGCAGGGTCAGCGTGCCGGCCTCGAGCCGCGACACGTCGAGCATGTCGTTGACCAGGCGCTTCAGGCGATGCGCGTTGCGCTGCACCGCGCTCATCGGCCGGACCAGCAGCGCGGGCAGCTCGCCGAACCGGCCCTCGGTAAACAGATCGAGGTAGCCGACGATGCTGGTCAGCGGTGTGCGCAGCTCGTGCGCGGCGATCGAGATGAAGTCGGCCTTGGCCTTGCTCTGGCGCTCGAGCTCGGCGTTCTTCTCGCGCAGCTGGGTCTCGGACTCGGCGAGCGCGCGGGTGCGCTGGCGGACGATCTGATCGAGGTTGGCGCGCAGCGCGCGGAACTCGGCGCGCGCGTCCTCGACCTCGCGGGTCCGCTCCTGCAGCACGTTGCCGAGCTGGACCGCCGAATCGAACAGCTCGGACTGGCTCGGCGGCGTCGTGCCGGTGCGCTCGAGCCGCGCGATCAGCACGTCGATCGTGCGCTGCGCCGCCGCGAGCTCGTCCTCCAGCTCGGTGACGCGCTCCTCGAGCTGCTCGCGCGCTTGCGTCGTCATGATTTGACCGCTCCGATCGCGAGGCCTGTCAGCGTGTGATTGACCAGCAACATGCCGGATTGCTCACTCAACGTTTGAAATCCGACCATCGGATAACCTGCATAGGTTGCCGCCAGCTCGCGCGCGCCCGCCCGCCCCACCACCTCGGTATGCCGCGCCATGCATGAAAATGCCAGGAACGCCGCCATGGTTCCACCGACGCGTTCGGCTGCGGTCGCCAGGTCGCGCTGCGTCGTGCGCACCAGATCGCCCGGCCGCATCAGCCGCAGCACGTGGCCGGGCTCGACGGCGCTGGCCAGGATCAGCCGCTCGCCAGCGATACGGTAAATCGACCGCACGTACGGAATGCCGTCGATGTAGCGCGCGAACGCA
>DASWOO010000591.1:0-2434 GCA_036404335.1 Kofleriaceae bacterium | reverse complement strand
CACGATGCAGGGTACCGGCAAGCTGCGCGACGGCCGGGTCCTGAACATCTGGGGCGCCTGCCGCTGCAAGCACTCGCCATGCTTCAACGTCACCCAGGGCCAGTGGGGCACGGCGGGCAGCGGCAAGACGCTGCAGCCGTTCCGCACCGTGGCGGTCGACCCCAAGGTCGTCAAGCTCGGCAGCCTGCTCTACGTGCCGCTGCTCGAGGGCCGGACGATGCCGGGCCGGTCGCCGTGGGGCGGGTACGTCCACGACGGCTGCGTGATCGCCGACGACACCGGCGGGCACATCTCGGGCAACCGGCTCGACCTGTTCGTCGGCCGCAAGGGCTACTTCCTGGGCCTGTCGGGCTCGGGCGGCAGCCACGCCTGGGCCCGGCACGTGCCGGTGTACGACGGGACCGGGATCTGCGAGCGCAAGGGCCGACAGGTCGGCAAGAAGTCCGCGGCGATCTAGGCTGATCCAGGGCCCGAGCTAGGGCCGATCTAGGGCCGATCTAGGGCTTGTTCAGCGCGGCCGAGGCGGTGATCCGCCGGTCGGGGCGCTGGGCGAACGCGATCGCGCCGGAGGCATGCCAGGCCGGATCGAGCTTGATCGTGGCCTGGCCGGGCTGGCCGGCGGCGGCGACGCGCTCGAGCTTGCGGACGACGTGGACGCTGTTCATGGTCTCGCCCGAGTTCTCGCCGCGCGTGACCTTGGTGCTGGTGGTCGCCTCCCAGACCGCGACCCAGACGTCGGCGTCGGCCGGCGCGGTGGCCGAGATCGTGACGGCGTCGGCCGCCCAGCGCGCGGTCGCCGGCAGCAGCGCCGGGTGACCCGCGGCGCGGATCGCCGCCGTGACCGAACCCTCGTCCGAGCCGATCATGCCAGCCGCGCCGCCGACCACGAGCTCGGGGGTGAAGACCCGGTCGTCGTGTAGCGAACGCGCGTACTGCTGCTGACGCTCGGTCCACGCGGGCGATGAATAGGGGTCGGCCCAGCCGAGGTCGTTCCAGTAGTCGACGTGGAACGACAGCGGCGCGACGGCGCGGTCGCCGAGCGCGCCGGTCGACGCGAGCTTGCCGAGCAGGCGATCGGCCGGCGGGCACGAGCTGCAGCCCTGCGAGGTGAACAGCTCGAGCACGAGCGGGCCCTCCTGGGGGCCCGGGCCGCGCTGCGAGCTCTGCGGCGCGGGGCGATCTGCCGCGGAGCGCGGGCGGTCCGCGGGCTCACCCTCGGCGCGGCTGCAGGCGGCGAGCGCGCCGGCGGCCAGCGCAGCGACGGACAGGACGGCAACCACGGCGCGGCGTTCGGCACGGTCTCGCATATCGAGCTTACGCAGCTTCGTGCGGCGAGTTACGCGCGGCGCGGCCCGCGTCGCACCTTGGTCTCACGGAATCGCGTCGGGCAGGTCACAAGTATTTAACACGATGAGTGCTATTCTGATTCGATATCACGGATGACGTGTCTAGTGACCGGTTTCATGTGGCCTGGCTTACCCGCGCCACGCAGGGCAATCCTCGTCGAGGACTCGCACCCGACTGCGTACGACGACCGTGAGACTCCGATGTCGGTCCTCGTCAGACAACAGTTTATTTTGAATAGGACTTGTATGGCAGTTTCGACAGGCAGTAGGGTGCGTGTAATGCGGTGGCAACCACGCGTTCAGTTCACGTTTGCGGCAGCTCTGTCCGTGCTGCTCGCCGGTACCGGTTGCAGCTTGGTGCTCGACAAGCAGTCCGATCAATGTTCGGTCGACGCCGACTGCGATCACTTCGGCGGGCACCCGAGCTGCCAGGGCGGGTTCTGCGTCGCATCGGGCCTCGGCCCCGATGGCTGCTTCTTCGGCACGCCGACCAAGCAATCCGACTTCCTGAACGCGTGCTCGCAGTCGAAGTGCGTGCCGTTCAACAACTGCGACCGCCTCGGGCTGTGCACCGCTAGCCAGCAGCTACCCGCGACCACCGATCCGGTCAACTTCCAGATCCCGCCGCTGGTCAACATGATCCCGACGCCGACCGCGAAGTGCACCGCCGGCGCGCCCGGCGGCTCGACGCCCAACATGGTCTACCTGTACGGCTCGTCGGACTTCGGCCCGCTGCTCCGCGCGGCCCAGCCGTCGCTGTCGGGACTACCCACGCCGTACCGCGCCGTGTTCCAGAACGCGACGTCGTGCGCCGGCGTGACCTCGGTGTTCGACGCCAACCCGGCGAACCACTACATGAAGAACCCGGTCTCGCCCGCGAGCAACTGGGCGTTCTACTTCGACGACAACGGCAACCAGGTCAACTGCTTGCTCGACGCCGACCCGGGCAACATCGTCGACATCGGCATCTCCGACCTGTACTCGCAGACCTGCGATCCCAAGTACATGCCGACCCCCACGACGGTCGCCGAGTACACCGGCCCGGTCGTGCCGTTCGTGCTGTCGGTGCGCCAGACCTCGCCCGAGCA
>DASWOO010000590.1:0-3137 GCA_036404335.1 Kofleriaceae bacterium | reverse complement strand
GACCGACGCCGTCGACCGCGCGCGCGCCCAGGTCGCCGACAAGCTCGCCGCCGCCGATCGCACCCGCGCGCACCGGCTCGGCGCCGCGTACCGCCTGCTCGACGCCGCCCCCGGCGACGACGACGCGCTCGCCGTCGCCCGCCGCCGCGCCGCGGCCCGCCTGCTGCTCGACCGCGACCTCGCCGAGCGCGGCCTGCTCGCCGCCGAGGACGCCCAGCTGCGCGCCGCCCGCGACCGCATCGCCGGCGAGGCCGGCCAGGTCGCCGCGACCGCGCGGCCCGCCGACCTGCGCCGCCCGGCGCCGGGCGCGATCGTCCGCCACTACGGGACCGTGGTCCACGATCGGTCCAAGGCGACGCTGTCGCGCCGCGGCATCGAGCTCGAGGTCGACGACCACGCCGCGGTCGTCGCGCCGGCCGCGGGGACCGTGCGCTACGCCGGGCCGATCCGCGGCCTCGACCAGGGCGTGATCCTCGATCACGGCGGCTACCTCACGGTGATCGGCAGGCTCGGCGACCTCGCGCTGCCGGTCGGCGCCGCGATCGCCGCGGGCGACCGGCTCGGCCGCGCGGCGCGCCACCGGGTGTACCTCGAGGTGCGGATCAAGCTCGGCCCGGGCGGTTACCCGATCGATCCCGAGCCGTTGCTCGCCAAGCCGCGCTGACGGCCTGGTAGACTCGCCGCGTGTCGCGCGCATCGCACGCCGCCGCGTTCCTCGCCGGCGCCATCGTCACCACCGCGGTCGTCGCGCAGGCGGTGCCGCGCCGCGACGTGACCCGGTTCAAGGCGCTCGACGCGTTCGCCCAGGCGCTGGCCACGGTCCAGAGCGATTACGTCGACGCCACCGACGAGAACAAGCTCCTGTACGACGCCGCGCGCGGCATGCTGCACAACCTCGATCCGCACTCGACGTTCCTGCCGCCCAGCCGCTACCAGCACCTGCGCCAGGACACCGAGGGCGAGTTCGGACAGATCGGCGTGTCGCTCGCGCCGGGCGAGCTCGACGACGCCCGCCCCGGGCTGCCGCCGTACCCGTCGATCGATCAGATCGTGCGCGGCTCGCCGGCCGACGTCGCCGGGCTGCAGCTCGACGACAAGGTCGTCGCGATCGACGGCGAGGTCACGGCCGAGGCCGGCCGCGAGAAGCGCGACGCCGGCGCCTGGGAGGCCCGGCTGCGCGGCGCCTCGGGCACGCGGGTCACCGTCAGCGTGCTGCGCACCGGCTGGCGCGATCCCCGGCCGTTCGCGCTGATGCGCGCGCAGGTCAAGCAACCGACGGTGCGCAGCGAGGCCCTCGAGCACGGCGCCGGCAAGGGCATCGGCTACCTCGCGATCACCCGGTTCTCCGAGGCGACCGCGGCAGACGCGACCTCCGCGCTGCAGAAGCTCAAGCAGGCCGGCGCGCTCGACGTGCTCGTGCTCGACCTGCGCAACGATCCCGGCGGCCTGGTCGATCAGTCGATCGCGGTCGCCGACCAGTTCCTCGACTCGGGCACGATCGTGACGATCAAGGGCCGGCACGGCAGCGTCGAGACCCAGACCGCGCACAAGGGCGGCGCCGCGGTGAGCGTGCCGGTCGTGATCCTGGTCGATCAGGGCACGGCGTCGGCCGCCGAGATCCTCGCGGCGGCGCTGCGCGATCAGGGCCGCGCGCAGCTCGTCGGCCTGCCGACCTACGGCAAGGGCACCGTCCAGACGTTTTACGACCTCGACGACGGATCTGGCTTGAAGCTCACGACCGCGCGGTACTACACGCCGCTCGGCAATTCCTTGGAATCCAAGGGTCTTATCCCGGATGTCACGGTCGAGGCGATCATTCCGGAAGAGATCACTGCAGGGGACGGCAAGGGCAGTGGCGCGGCGACCGCAAACGGTGCCACAATCAAACCGGGCGGCGATCCGCAGCTTGCAGCGGCCTTGAAGCTCGCCCGGCAGTCGCTCCCGAAACGTTAGCAAGTAGTCGGCGTGACAGCTGTTTTAAGAAAGCCTCGACTGGTACAACCAAGGAACATGGGCGTCACGTAGACGCTATCCGCGGGGGCTAGACCGACGATGTTCAAGCTTGTGATCCAGGACGATGAAGGGAAGACCACGGTCGTTCCCTTGATCCGCGATGAGATCACCATCGGTCGCAAGGAGGGGAACACGAT
Organism: Kofleriaceae bacterium; assembly: GCA_036404335.1. Taxonomy (GTDB): domain Bacteria; phylum Myxococcota_A; class Polyangia; order Haliangiales; family Haliangiaceae; genus JABFXX01. The sequence continues at coordinate 987 of DASWOO010000590.1, read as the reverse complement.
CCGGCTCACCGAGCGGAACGTGTCTCGCCGCCACGCCCGGATCCTGCGGAACGCCGGCGAGGTCCATATCGAGGATCTCGGCAGCTACAACGGCATCCGCGTGAACAACGCGCGGATCGCCGAGCGCGTCTCGCTCCGGGTCAGCGACCAGGTGCAGATCGGCGACTACAAGCTGTTCCTCAAGGCCGAGGGGCAGGAGCAGGTCGCGGACGATCCGATGGCGAGCTCGCTCGAGCACACGCCGATCGCCACCGGCGGCGCCGCGCTCGCCCCGGTCCCCTCGATCGCGCCGCCGGCTCCAGCCGCCGCGAGCGAGGCCCCCGCTGCGATGCCGACCGGCACCGCGCCGCACGCGATCCTGGCGACGCCGCCGGTCGCGCAGCTCGTCGGCTCGCCGAACCGGACGATGGTCGCGCTGCCCGACGATCCGAACGGCCGCTCGATCGGCCCGGCGACGCAGGAGGCGCTCGACGCGCTCAAGCGGCCGACCGGCTACGGCAAGCTCGTCGTGCTGAGCTCGAACTTCGCCGGCCGCGAGTTCGAGCTGTCGCGGCCGCAGATGATCATCGGCCGGACCGACGAGAACGACATCGTCATCAACCACCGATCGATCAGCCGCAACCACGCCAAGCTGGTCCGCGATCCCGAGACCGCGCGGTACACGGTCAGCGACCTGCAGTCGTCGAACGGCGTGCGGGTCAACGGCCAGGACTACGGCAAGGTCGAGCTGCGCCGCGGCGACATCATCGACCTCGGCCACGTCCGGCTGCGGTTCATCGAGCCCGGCGAGGACTTCGTGTTCGCGCGCGACGCGGTGATCACCGATGTCCCCGAGGCGGGCGGCAAGCGCGGCATGGTGATGGCGATCATCGCCGCCCTGCTCGTGGTCGCCGCCGGCATCGTCGTCTACACGATGCACTCGTCGGACAGTAAGCCGCGCGAGGGCAGCAACACCCCGATCGTCGGCCCGCCGCCGACCGGCGACAC
>DASWOO010000589.1:0-10939 GCA_036404335.1 Kofleriaceae bacterium | reverse complement strand
GTCTGCCCGATCGCCGGCGCCCGGGGATCGCGGCCGGCCGCGCGGGCCTTGGCCTCGTCCTCGCGAACGATCGACGCGAGCTTCTCGTTCATGTCGATCGACGCGTCGGCGTGGAACCGCAGCTCCGGCGCGTGCTGCAGGTTGAGCTTGCGCCCCACCGGCACGGGCAGGAACCCCGCGGCCTTGCCCAGGCCGGCGATCACGCCGTCGACCTGGGCGTCGTCACCGACGATCGAGACGTACACGTTGGCGACCGCGAGATCGACGTTGAGCTCGACCTTGGTCACGGTGATCAACGTCGCGGCCCGGACGCGCGGGTCCTTGACCTCGCGCGCGATCAACTCGGTCAGCACGTCGCGCAGGCCATGCTCGACTCGTTGCTTGCGCTGGCTCACTCTAGCGTTCTCCAGGCGTCGGGGATCCAGTCGCCGCCTGCGATCGCCTTATCGCCCGCGCCGGTGCGCTCGGCCTCCACCGTCGGTAGCGGAGCGGCCGGCGCGTCAAACTTCACCGTATCGCGGGCGACCGCGGTGATCGACGCGCCGCCGGCCGCCATCGCGATCCGGAGCACGTCGTCGATCACCTCGAGCGCCTTGCCGCGCTCGCTGCTGGCGACCGCCACGCCGAGCTCGGCGTGCTGCCAGGTGTCCTTGGTCTCGGACGAGCCGACCTCGCTCACGAACACGCCGAGGCGCTCGCGAACGCGATCCTTGATGCGGCGCAACACCATTCGCTTTTCCTTCAGCGAATGAGCATCGCTCAGCATCAAGCTGATCCTGGCCATGCCGACGTACACAGCCTCACCCTACCCCGGGCGCTCCCGAGGTGCCAACCCCCGCCGGACCGAAGGGGTCCGGCAGGCAGTAGATCACAGTTGCGCGGCCTCTTCGATGACCTCGTAGGCCTCGATGATGTCGTTGGTCTTGAGCTCGTTCCAGCCGGCGACCATCACGCCGCACTCGTAGCCGTTCGTGACCTCGCTGACGTCGTCCTTGAAGCGGCGGAGGCTTCCGACCTTGCCCTCGTAGACCTGGACCGCGTCGCGGATGATCCGCAGGTGCGCCTTGCGGGTGATCTTGCCGTCCGTGACCATGCAGCCCGCGACCGTGCCCATCTTGGGGATGGAGAAGGTGTCGCGAACCTGCAGCTTGCCCATCGCCACCTCGCGCTTGATCGGCGCGAGCAGGCCGGCCATCGCCGACCTGACGTCGTCGAGCGCGTCGTAGATGATGTCGTACAGCCGGATCTCGACGTCTTCCTGCTCGGCGTGCTTGGCGCTCTTGCCCGCGGGGCGGACGTGGAAGCCCACGATGATCGCGCCACCGGCCTTGGCCAGGTTGACGTCGCTCTCGGTGATGCCGCCCACGCCGGCCGCGATGACGTTGACCCTGACCTTCTCGGTCGACAGCTTGGTGAGCGACGCCTTGATGGCCTCCGCCGAGCCCTGGACGTCTGCCTTGAGGACGACCTTGAGCTCCTTGATGGCGCCCTCGGAGTTGCGCTCCATCATGTTCTCGAGCGAGAACCGCTGCTTGGAGCTCAGCTCGCGGCGGCGATCCGCCTGGCGGCGGTGCTCGACGACCTGCTTGGCGACCTTGTCGTCCTCGGCCACGTTGACCTGATCGCCGGCGTCCGGCACGCCGTCGAGACCGAGCACTTCGATCGGGGTCGACGGACCGGCCTCCTCGAGCGACTTGCCGCGATCGTCCAGCATCGCGCGGATCTTGCCGAACGTGCTGCCGGCGACGACCATGTCGCCGACCCGCATCGTGCCCTCCTGGACGAGGATGGTCGCCATCGGGCCGCGGTTACGGTCGAGGCGAGCCTCGATGACCAGGCCGGAGCCCGGCTTGTTCGGGTTCGCGCGCAGCTCGAGGAACTCGGCGGTGACCGCGATCTGACCGAGCAGGTTGTCGATACCCTCGCCCTTGATGGCCGACACGTTGGCGTAGATGGTCTCGCCTCCCCACTCTTCCGGGATGAGGCCGTGATCTGCCAGCTGCTGGCGCACGCGGTCGGGCGCGGCGTCCGGCATGTCGATCTTGTTGACCGCGACGATGATCTTGACGCCCGCGTCCTTGGCGTGCGCCAGGGCCTCGAGGGTCTGCGGCATCACGCCGTCGTTGGCCGCGACGACCAGGACGACGATGTCGGTGGCCTGCGCGCCGCGGGCGCGCATCTCGGTGAACGCCTCGTGACCCGGGGTATCGAGGAACACGATGTGCCCGTGGCCCGGCGCCGCGACCTTGTAGGCCGCGACGTGCTGGGTGATGCCACCGGCCTCGCCGGCCGCGACCCGCGCCTTGCGGATCGAGTCGAGCAGCGTGGTCTTGCCGTGGTCGACGTGACCCATGACGGTCACGACCGGAGAGCGCTGCACGAGCTGCTCGTCGGTGTCCACCTTCTGGGTGAAGATGTCCTGGTCCTTGAAGGCGACGTTCTGCACGTCGTAGCCGAACTCGCTGGCAAGGATCTGGGCGGTCTCGAAGTCGATGCCGGTGTTGATGTTCACGCCGGCCATGCCCATGCCCCACAGCTTCTTCAGCACCTCGGGTGCCTTGATGCTCATGTTGCGGGCGAGGTCGGCCACCGTGATCGAGTCCTCGATGCGGATGACGCGCTTGTGCTCGGCAGGCGTGGTGATCGTCGTCGACTTGCTCTTGCCCTTGTTGAGCGGGAGCTTCTTGCCGAACTGCGACTGACCCGGGCGACCGCCGGGGCCCGAACGGCCACCGGGGCCGCGCTGCTGCATCTGCGTCTTGAACCGATCGCGGATCTGGTTCGCAGGCTGCGGACCGGGCGCCGGGCGGATATGCGACGGCGTGCGCTCGGTGATCTTGATGCGCGGCGGCAGCGAGATGATCGTGCCGACCGCCGGGCGCGACGGATCGCGGGTCGGCGACGGCGCGGCAGCCTCGGCAGCGCCGTTGCTGACCGGCGGCGCCGGGGCCACGACATCGCGGGCCGTCGGCTCGCGCTCGGCGGTCCGGGCGCGGGCGCGCTCGAGCTCGAGCTCGAACGAGCTGCGCGCGTCGCGCGGCATCGGCGGCTCGCCGGTTGGCCGGCGGTGCTCGACGACCGGACCCGGTCCGCCGCGTGGCGAGACCACGCGAGGCGGGAGCGGCGTCGACGGCGGCGGCGAGCGATCGGGCTGCCGGTTCGACGGGCCGTTGTGGTGCGACGCCTGCGCAGGCGCGGGCCGCTGCTCGCGGGCCGGCGGCTGGCTCGGCGCGGGCGCCTGACCATCGCGGGTGACGATCTGAGGCCCCTGCACGATGACGCGCGACTTGCGGTCACCCTGGTTCTGCGCGGCGGCCGGCTGCGCCGGCTGCGCCGGGCGGCTCGCCGGAGCGGCGGGCTGCGACGACGGCTGCGGGCGCTCCGCGGCCGGGGCCGGACGAGCCTCGGCGGCAGGCGCCGCCGGGGTCGGACGAGCTTCTGCAGCCGGGCGCTCGGACGGCGGCTCGGCCGCGCGCGGCGCTTCGGCGGCCGGGGCCGCCGGGGTCGGACGGGCTTCCGCAGCCGGGCGAGCCTCGGGCTCTGCGGCGCGCGGCGCTTCGGCGGCCGGGGCGACCGGCGCCGGGCGGGCTTCCGCAGCCGGGCGCTCGGTCGGCGGCGCGGCGGCGCGCGGCGCCTCGGCGGCCGGGGCCACCGGGCGCGATTCTGCCGCCGGGCGCTCGGACGACGGCTCGGCCGTGCGCGCCGGGGCCTCGGTCGCCTCGGCGCGCGGCGCCTGGGCAGCGGGCTCGGCCGGTGCGGCGGGTGCCGGCCGGGCCTCGACGGGCGCACGCTCGGCCACCGGAGCGGCCTCGACGGGACGCTCGGCGACGGGCGCCGGGCGAGCGGCCGGCTGCTCGGCAGGACGAGCCGCGACCGGCGGAGCCGGCGGCGCGCTCGGCCGGACCGGCGCCGACGGCGCGGACGCGGCCGCCTCGTCAGGCGTGCGGCGGCGGATCACCGGCGGCGTGGCCGCGGGCGGCGCTGCTTCGCGGGCAGGCGCAGACGGCTCGCGGCCCCGCACCGGCTCGCGCTCGGTGCTGCGGTCCTCGCTACCATCAGCCGCCTTGTCGCCGCTCGATCGACGGCGGAGCACGGCGCCGCCCGTCGCGGACAGCTTCTGCGTCTGCTGCGGCTGGGCAACCGTCTGCTTCTCTTTTTCGAGCGAGCGGCGGATCCGCGCAACATCGTCGGCGTCGAGCGAGGACATGTGGTTGTTCACCTCGAGACCGAGCGCTCGGATCTTGGCGATGAGATCCTTGTTCGGGATGCCCACCTCTTTGGCAATCTCATAGACGCGCATCTTCGCTCCGGTCGTCCTTCGCCTGTTTCGCCTTGGTCAGAGCGGGCATTTCTACAGTGTCTGCAGCTTCATGACCAGGGTCGTTTTGACTAGCGTTTCGGCGGGGTTGATCTGCCTGTGGACCCCGACAGTTGTCGTCACTCGGTGACATCTCGGCCACCAGCCGTACTACGACGGCTGGCGTGACTTGCCGCCGGAGGCTGCGTGACAGCCCGGCAACGGTGACGCACGCAGCGCGCGCATGCACATAGGCGCCGCGGCCTGGCAGGCGCCGAGGCTTGCGGTCGGTGCGGCACGACGCCGTCGGGTCGACGACCAGACGCGGGCCATCGAACGCGAGCCGAACGAGCTCGCGCTGGGGAGCGGTCTTCCTGCAACCAGTGCAGGTGCGCATGGGAACGTGATCGCTCAGGACGACACCTCCGAGAGCCAGCTGATCGCACGCTGGCGCAACCTTGCGAGATCCCCCATGTCGATGCCGGTCGAGGTCGCGATCGACTCGATCGGCGTCTTGATGAGGTCTTCCGGGGAATGAATATTGGCAGCCGCCAGCACGCCGAGGACTTCCTCGTCGACGCCGTCGAGCTCGAGCAGCTGGGCCGAGCCGGTCAGGACCGAGCGGCGCTCGGCTTCCTTGCGGGCGTCGTCGCGGCGCCGGCCGCCGGCCGCCATGTAGTGCTGGGCCGCGTCGATGACCCGGCGCGCGCCGTCCGCGCCGCTGATGCCGGGGACGCCGGCCAGCTCGTCGACGTGGGCGCGGCCGAGCTCGCCGACCGAGCGCCAGCCGAGCTTGAACAGGTGATCGGCGATGTGGCCGTCGAGGCCGGCCGCGTCGATCGCCTGGGCGATCTGCTCCTTGGCGCGGCGCTCGAGCTCGTAGATCTTCGACTCGCTGTGGATGTCGATGCGCCAGCCGGTGAGCTGCGACGCGAGCCGGACGTTCTGGCCCTTCTTGCCGATCGCCAGCGACAGCTTGTCGTCGGGGACGATCAGCTCCATGCGGTGACCCTCGGCGTCGATGATGACGCGCGAAACCTCGGCGGGCGCGATCGCGTTGCACACGAACCGCGCCGGGTCGTCGTCGTACGGGACGATGTCGATCTTCTCGCCGCGCAGCTCCTGGACCACCGCCTGGACGCGGCTGCCCTTCATGCCGACGCAGGCGCCGACCGGGTCGACGTCGCGGTCGCGCGACGACACGGCGATCTTGGCGCGGGCGCCGGGCTCGCGCGCGCTCGACTCGATGCGCACGATCTTCTCGAAGATCTCGGGGACCTCCTGCTCGAACAGCTTCTCGAGCAGGCCCTTGTGGGTCCGCGACATGATGACCTGGGGGCCGCGCGCGTTGCGGTCGATGTCGAGGCAGTACGCCTTGATCGTGTCGCCCACGCGGTAGCTCTCCCGCGGCACCTGCTCGCGCATCGGCAGCACGGCCTCGGCCTTGCCGACGTCGACGACGAGCGCGCCGCGCTCGAACCGGCGCACCGCGCCCGAGATGATCTCGCCCTTGCGGTCCTTGAACTCGTTGTAGACGTTGTCGCGCTCGGCCTCGCGGACGCGCTGGTAGATCACCTGCTTGGCGGTCTGCGCGGCGATGCGGCCGAACTTCTTCGACGCGTTCTTGAGATCGATCAGCTGGCCGAACTTCTCGTCCTGCTCGCGGGCGCGGTCGTCGTCCTCGGCGCGGTAGAACACCTGGAACAGCAGCTCGTCACCAAGCTCCGCCTCGAGGCCGACCTTGGTCGCCTCGGACACGGTGATCTCGCGGCCCTCGATCGCGTCATCCTCGTCGACGACGTTGATGATCAGGAACAGGTCGACCGAGCCGGTCTCGGCGTTGAACTTCGCCTCCATCTCGCGGTTCAGCCCGAACGTGCGCTTGGCGGCGGTCAGGATGGCCTGCTCGAGCGCGTTGATCAGCACGCTCTTGTCGATGTTCTTGTCCCGACCTACTTGGTCGAGCACAACGTCCAGTTTGGCGGCATCCATGGCTTATTCCTTGTTCCGTGCGTCGTTCGCCGGGCGCTGACCGGGCGGAGCGTCGTTGCGTGGTTGGCCCTGTTTTTTGGCGCTGGGCCGGTGGCCGGGCTTGATCGGCTTGGCCTGGGGCCCGCCGACGCCGCTGTTACCCTTCATGACCGCGTCCCAGTCCGGGATCAGCTTGGCCTGCTCGATGTCGTCGATGACGAGCTCGAACGTCGTGCCGTCCACGTCGATCGCGACCCGGCCGTCGGTCACGCCCTTCAGGATCCCCTTGAAGTTGCGGCGCTCGCCGGCCGGGAGCTGGAGCGGCTGGGCGAGCTGGATCTTGGCCTCACTGCCGACGAAGTGCTGGAAGTGCGCGGCGGTGCGCAGCGGCCGGTCGATCCCGGGCGACGACACCTCGAGCTCGAACGCCTGCGGGATCGGATCCTCGACGTCGAGCACGGCCGACAGCTCGCGCGACAGCTTCTCGCAGTCCTCGAGATCGACGCGGTCCTCGGGGACGGCGTTGCGATCGACCTGATCATCGAGCGGCAGGTCGACGGCCACGCGCAACGTCCAGCCGCCCTGCTCGAGCACGAAGCGCAGGTCGACCAGCTCGAAGCCGGCGGCCTGGAGCACGGGCTCGACGATCGAGAGCAGGCGCTGATATTGAGGGGTCTTGGGCACGGTGAACGAGGAGGGTCGGACCAGGTCGGGCTTGAACTGCCCAAAAAAATAGGTGGCCGAGTGGCCACCTCTACCGCGGAGCGATTGAAGCTGCGGGGATGGGTACCATCGGTTAAATCACGGAGCAAGTGGTTTCCTGCAACTTGCCTGCAGTGATCTCGCCGTAGTTACCGGGCGCTAGGCTCTCGGGCAGGGTCGGCGCCGTGGGCCTTGATCCGGGCGCGGTCGATCACCTGGCGGACTTCGTCGTCGGTCATCCCGGGCCGCAGCCGCTCGTAATCGCCCAGCGCGGGGTCGGCGGCGCCGGCGCTGCCCGATCCTGCCGGGACGTCGATGCTGCCGGGCCGCGGCAGGGTCGCCGCCGCCGAGCCGCTCCCCGCGCCGAAGCTGGTCACGAACCGCGACACCGACGACGAGCACGGCGCCTGCATGGCGATCACGAAGATCAGCAGGATCGCGGTGCCGGCGATCCGGTAGAGCTGCGGCCGGGACAGCCGGATGCCCCGGCCGCGCGGCAGGCGCGGGACCTCGGGCTCGGCCGCGCCCGGGGCCTGGGCAACATGATCGTCGGTCACGCCCGGGTGATAGCGCGATCAGGACACGATCGCGAGATCCGACAGCTCGAGCTCGGCCGTGCGCCTGCCCTGCCAGGTCTTCACCATCGGGAAGAACGTCAGATCGACCCGCGCGCCGGCCTCGATCGGCCGATCGCCCAGGCCGAAGCCGATCGCGGTCCGCGTCGTCGACAGCTCGTCTTCCAGCGTGAGCTTCAGGTGCGAGCCGTCGCCGACCCGGCGGACCTCCTTGACCCGGACGTTGCGCGCGGCGAGCACCGGCGACGCGTTGTCCTGGCCGAACGGCCCGATCCCGGCCAGCTCCTCGGCCAGCCGCTCGTCGATCTCGGCGAGCCGGACCTCGGCGTCGACCTCGCGGCCGGCGACCACGGGGCCCGAGCCGGCGGCGAGCCGGCCGCACGCGCCGCCCAGGAGCTCGCTGACCTGCGCGAGCTTGGCGCGGTTCATCGTGAACCCGGCCGCGGCGGCGTGGCCGCCGTAGCGGTCGAGGTGGGGCGCGGCCTCGCACAGCGCCTTGTACAGGTTCACGCCGCCGGCGGTGCGCGCCGAGCCGCGGCCGATCCCGGTCACCGGGTCGATGCCGACGACGAACGCCGGCCGCTGGTAGCGATCGACCAGCTTGGCGGCGACGATGCCGACCACGCCCGGCGGCCAGCCCTCGCCGGCGATGACCACGGCGGGCCCGGGGTCGCGGTCGCCGAGCATCTCGAGCGCCTCGGCCATCACCCGGTCCTGGATCGTGCGGCGCTCGGTGTTGGCGGATTCGAGCGCCGCGGCGCGCTCACCCGCGTTCGACGCGTCGGCCAGGAGCAGCGCCAGCGACGGCTCGGCGGCGCCCAGCCGGCCGGGCGCGTTGATCCGCGGCGCCAGCTTCCAGGCCACGGTCCGGGCGTCGACGTCGCGGTCCTCGCTGCCCCCGGCCGCGGCGAGCAGCGCGGCGACGCCGGGCCGGGCCCGGCTCTGCAGCCGGCGCAGGCCGAGCGCGGTCAGGATCCGGTTCTCGCTCGACAGCGGGACCAGGTCGGCGATCGTGCCGAGCGCGACCAGGTCGAGCAGGTCACGGACATCGGGCTCGGGCCGCGCGCTGCGCTCGAAGTAGCGGCGCTCGCGCAGCTCGGTGCGGACCGCGGCGGCGACGTAGAACGCCAGGCCGACCGAGGCCATGCCGCGGAACGGGAACGTCGAGTCGGCCCGGTACGGGTTGACCAGCGACAGCGCCGGGTGGCTCGCGCAGTCGGCGGGCACCGTGTGGTGGTCGACGACGATCACGTCGATGCCGTGCCCCGCCGCGGTGGCGATCGCGTCGAGGTCGTTCGTGCCGCAGTCCCCGGTGATGATGACCCGGCAGCCGCGCGCCGCGAAGTCGTCGGCCGCCGACGACGTGAAGCCGTAGCCGGCGTCGCGCCGGGCGACGGCGACCTCGACGGAGGCGCCGGCCGCGCGCAGGAACGAGGTCAGCAGCGCCGCGGTGGTCACGCCGTCGACGTCGTAGTCGCCGAACACGCCGATCCGCGCGCCGGCGACCACCGCGTCGGCGATCCGGCCGACCGCGCGCGACATGCCGGCCAGCCCGGTCGGCGGCCGCAGCGCCGCGAGCCGGGGGTCGATGAAGCCCTGCGCCGCGCGCGGCTCGATCACGCCGCGGCCGACCAGGCAGCGCGCCGTCGCCGGCCGCACGCGGAGGGCGCCCGCGAGCCGCGAGACGATGGTTTCGTCGACATGACGCAGCCGCAGTTGCACGAGGGGCACCCTAGGTGCTGGGTCTGACACTCGAACCGCGCGAGATCAATATTGGATCTGGCGATCTCGGGATCCGCAGAGAACATATGTTCAGTGCGCGAGCGCCCGGCGGGCTCTCCAGCGCGCGCCAGGGCGTCCGCGTAGCGCCGCCGAAGAATATCCGCCGACGTCGGCCGAAACCACCAACGCCCGCGACTGCGGGCGTTGGTCGAGCATTCGCCGCCGTCGGGGACGGCTACTCCTCGTCGCCGGACCGCAGCGGCGCCGGCTCGACATCCGGATCGGCCTCGGGCGCCGGCTCCACCGCGGTGGCGGACGGCGGGACCCAGCGGCGGCGCGCCGGGGCGGGCCCCGAGTAGTACTTGCGCGAGATGTACATGAAGACCGGCGCGGCGAGGAAGATCGACGAGTACGTGCCGACCAGCACGCCGATGTTCATCGCGAACGCGAACTCCTTCACCACGCCCGTGCCGAAGATGTTCATGATCAGCGTGGTCGCGAACACCGTCGACGAGGTCAGGATCGTCCGGACCAGCATCTCGTTGATCGAGATGTCGATGATCCGCTCGATCTTCTTGTCCTTGAGCTTGGCCTGGTTCTCCCGGATGCGGTCGAACACGATCACCGTGTCGTTGACCGAGTAGCCCATGACGGTCAAGAGCCCGGCGACCGAGGTCAGCGACACCTCGGTCCAGGTCACGGCGAACACGCCGATCACCATGATGGCGTCGTGGATCGTCGCGAACGCGGCGCCTGGCGCGTACCGGATGTCGAACCGGAACGCGAGGTACAGCATGATCAGGAAGATCGAGTAGATGATCGACCGCGCCGCGTCGTCGCGCAGCTTGTCGCCGGCCTTGGCGCCGACGCCGTAGCTCTGGGTGACCACGGCCTCGGTGTTGTCGAGCCGGGACTCGAGCAGCTTCTGGAACTGCCGGTCGATGCCCCACGCCGAATACTGAACGTTGAACGACTGGCTGCTCTCGTCGGCCTGGCCGAACGCCGCCTCGTCGGCCGGCGACCACGGCTTGAGCTCGAGCCCGGCGACGGTGAACACCGGCCCGACCTCGGCCGTCGTGATCAGCTTCTTGCTGCGGACGTAGAGCCGGTCACCCGACCACGACGCCTTCTCGACGCCGCGATCGGGGAACTTGGCCTGGAGATCGGAGATGACCTTGGCCTCGGCCTCGGGCGCGATCGCCGAGAACCGCGGCGTGAGGATGATGATGCCGTCGCGGTGGACGTCCTTGCCGGTGGCGTCGGGCTCCTCCCACGAGATGTCCGAGACATCGAACCCCTTCTCGCCCGCCGCGCCGAGCGCGTCGCGGACCTTGCCGGGGTCGGCCTTGGTGAACTCGTGGGTGGTCTTGGTCTTGAACGCGTAGATGATCTCGGTGCCGCCCTTGAAGTCGATCGTCCAGTTCATGTAGTCGCCGCGGACCGACTTGTTGACGAACAACGAGCCGATCGCGACGAGCATGAGCAGGATCGAGACGACGATCCAGGCCTTGAACTTCGCGACGAACGCGAAGTTGTTTCCGGGCGGGAGGAGATAACGAAACTTGTGATGATCGCTCATGGTCTCGCCCGCTCAGATCGAGATGGTCGCCAACGCGCCCTTCTTCCTGGACACGTACCAGTCGAAGAAGATGCGGGTGACCCAGATGTTGGT
>DASWOO010000588.1:0-3127 GCA_036404335.1 Kofleriaceae bacterium | reverse complement strand
CCGACAACGAGCTGCGCAAGGCGGCCAACGAGCTGCTGCACGAGGACTACCCGATCGACGATCCGTCGCTCGAGGACACCGAGCACGAGAAGAAGCTCGTCAAGATCGACCTCGAGGACGTGACCAGGCGGCTGTTCGCTTACTACGACACCGAGCGCGGCAAGCAGGAGGCGGCGCAGTGGACCGCGGCGCAGCAGAAGTCGGCGGCGGGCGACCTCGCCGGCGCGGCGACCGCGGTCGACCGGATGCTGGCGACCAACCCGGACCGGCCGGAGAAGGCCGACATGGCCAAGCTGTACCTGGCGCTGGGCAAGCAGCTCGAGTCCAGGCAGCAGTGGGACGACGCGTCGGCGGCGTTCTCCAAGGCGCACGGCCTCGATCCCAAGGGCGCCGGCGCGACCGAGGCGCTGGCCGCGCACTACTACACGCTCGGCAAGTCGCTCGAGGCGCAGGGCAAGGACGGCGGCCCCGAGCTGCGCCGCGCGATCGCGCTCAAGCCCGACTATGCCCCGGTCAAGGCCGACCCGGCGGCGTCGAGCGCGGCGGCCGAGGGCGCGGCGGCCCGGCGCCCGCTGTGGATGCTGTACGCGGCGGCGGGCGTCGCGGTCGCGGCGATGCTGCTGTTCGCGGCGGCGATGATGCGTCGGCGCGCGTCATGACCCGGCTGGTCGTCCTCGAGGGCCTCGACGGCGCCGGCACCACGACGCAGGCCCGGCGCCTGGTCGCGCACCTGCAAGCCCAGGGGCGCGACGCGCACCTGACCCGCGAGCCGACCGACGGCCCGATCGGCCGGCTGATACGCGAGATGCTGACCGGCGGTCACGCGATCCCCGGCCAGGCGATCGATCAGTCGACGTTCGGCCTGTTGTTCGCGGCCGACCGGCTCGATCACCTGCAGCGCGAGGTCGAGCCGCGGCTCGCCGCCGGCGCGGTCGTCGTGTCCGATCGCTGGTATCACTCGTCGCTGGCCTACCAGGGCACCGGCGCCGAGCGCGACTGGATCACGACGCTCAACGCCCGCGCCCGCCGGCCCGATCTGACGATCTGGCTCGAGGTCCGGCCCGAGGTCGCCGCTCGCCGCCGGGTCGAGGCCGGGCGGGTCGAGGAGCTGTTCGAGGACCTCGAGATGCAGCGCGCGGTCCACGCCGGCTACCTGGCGACCAACGCCGAGCTCGCGGCCCGGGGTGAACGGATCGAGCGGATCGACGGCGAGCTGCCGCTCGACGCCGTGTTCGCGCAGATCGCCGCGCTGGTCGCCAGCATCGTCTGATAGCGCACACTCGTCGGCGCGATCGGCCGGACGAGCTTGTATCAGCAGTCCGGATACGCGAGATTTTCGCACACATGCCTGCGAAGCCACGTTTCTTCCGAACCGCCGCGCTGATCGCCGCGCTGGTCGCGCCTGCGATCACGCCGGTCGCCCATGCCGACGGCCCACCCAAGACGAACAAGTTCTGGTGGCCCGATCAGCTCGACCTGTCACCGCTGCGCGGCCACGCCGCCGCGTCCAACCCGCTCGGCGCGGACTTCGACTACGCCAAGACGTTCGCCACGCTCGACCTCGCCGCCGTGAAGAAGGACCTCGCCGCCGTCCTCAAGACGTCGCAGCCGTGGTGGCCGGCCGACTACGGCAACTACGGCCCGTTCTTCATCCGCATGGCGTGGCACAGCGCCGGCACCTACCGCGCCGGCGATGGCCGCGGCGGCGCCAGCGGCGGCCAGCAACGCTTCGACCCCCTGAACAGCTGGCCGGATAACGTCAACCTCGACAAGGCGCGCCGGCTGCTGTTGCCGGTGAAGCAGAAGTACGGCCAGAAGATCTCCTGGGGCGACCTGATGGTGCTCGCGGGCAACGTCGCGCTCGAGTCGATGGGCTTCAAGACCATCGGCTTCGCGGGCGGCCGCGCCGACGACTGGGAGCCGGACCTGGTCTACTGGGGCAAGGAGAAGAAGTGGCTCGGCGATGAGCGCCACGGCGCCAACGGCGAGCTCGAGCGGCCGCTGGCCGCCGTGCAGATGGGCCTCATCTACGTCAACCCCGAGGGGCCGGGCGGCAACCCCGACCCGGCGGCATCGGCCAAGGACGTGCGCGAGGCGTTCGGCCGCATGGCGATGAACGACGAGGAGACCGTCGCGCTGATCGCCGGCGGCCACACGTTCGGCAAGACCCACGGCGCGCACCCGAGCAAGTGCCTCGGCATGGAGCCGGCGATCGGCGCGATCCAGGATCAGGGCCTGAGCTGGAAGAACACCTGCGGCACCGGGACCGGCGCCGACACGGTGACCAGCGGCCTCGAGGGCGCGTGGACGATGAACCCGACCGCGTGGACCACCGACTACCTGACGAACCTGCTCGGCCACGAGTGGGTCAAGACCAAGAGCCCCGCGGGCGCGACGCAGTGGATCCCCGACAAGGGCGAGGCGGCCGACGCCGTGCCCGACGCGCACGATCCCAAGAAGAAGCACCCGCCGGTGATGCTCACCACCGACATCGCGCTCAAGGTCGACCCCGCCTACAGGAAGGTCATCACGCGGTTCCGCGATGACCCCGAGGCCTTCCGCCTCGCGTTCGCGCGCGCGTGGTTCAAGCTCACCCACCGCGACATGGGCCCGCGGTCGCGCTACCTCGGCGCCGAGGTCCCGGCGGACGTGTTCTCGTGGCAGGACCCGCTGCCGGCGGCGAAGGGCCCGATGCTCGAGGCGGCCGATATCGCCGCGCTCAAGGCCAAGATCCTCGGGTCGGGCCTGACCACGGCCGAGTTGGTGCGGACCACGTGGTCCGCGGTGTCGTCGTACCGCGCGACCGACATGCGCGGCGGCGCCAACGGCGGGCGGCTCCGGCTGTCGCCGCAGCGGTCGTGGGCGGCGAACTCGCCGGCCGAGCTGGCCAAGGTGCTGGGCCGGCTGACCCAGATCCAGGGCGATCTCAACCGCTCGCTCAAGGGCGGCAAACAGGTCTCGCTCGCCGACGTGATCGTGCTCGGCGGCGACGCGGCGATCGAGCAGGCCGCCCGCAAGGCCGGCATCGAGGTCCAGATCGCGTTCCGGCCGGGGCGCGTCGACGCGACCCAGGACCAGACCGACGTGGCGTCGTTCGCCAACCTCGAGCCCAAGGCCGACGGGTTCC
>DASWOO010000587.1:0-6011 GCA_036404335.1 Kofleriaceae bacterium | reverse complement strand
TGCCGTCGGCCTTGGTGATGAACACGCCCTGGCCGGCGCGGGCGAACGCGATCGCCTGGCCGTTGGGCGAGAACGCCGGCTCCTCGTTCGAGCCCTCGTTCTGGGTCACGCGCACCGACTGCTTGGTGTCGAGGTCGAGCGTGACGATGTCGTAGGTCGAGCCGTCGCGCGTGGTGTACGCGATGACGTGCTTGCCGGCCTTGGGCGACCAGGTCGGCGTGGTGTTGTAGCTGCCGTTGAACGACACCTGGTGCGCGGCGCCGCCACCGGCCGGCACGACGAAGATCTGCGGGCCGCCGTTGCGGTCGCTGACGAACGCGATCTGGCCGCCGTCGGGCGACCACGACGGCGAGGTGTCGATCGCCTTGTCGTTGGTCAGCCGGCGGACGATCGAGCCGTCCGACGCGTTGATGATGTAGATCTCCGGGTTGCCGTCCTTCGACAACGTCAGCGCGAGCTGGCGGCCATCGGGCGACCACGACGCGCCGGTGTTCATGCCGCGCTGGCCCGACAGCTTGACCGGCCGGCCGCCGCTCGCCGCGGCGACGTACAGGTCCGGGTTGTTCCGCATGAACGACGTGTAGGCGATCTTGCCGCCCGACGGCGCCCACGCCGGCAGGATGTTCTGCGAGCTGTTGTTCGAGATCTTGTAGGCGTTCGCCCCGTCGAAATCCATCGCGTAGATCGCGCTGGCGGTCCGGCTCTTGACCGTGAACGCGATCTTCGAGCCGAAGAACCCGGCCTCGCCGGTGTAGTACTTCACGACTTCGTTGCACCAGCGGTGCGCGATCGACCGGTTGTCGCCCCGGGGATAGGTCTTGGTCAGCACCGGCGTGCCGCCCTTGGAGATCTCGTAGAGCCGGAACTCGATGCTCGAGCCGGTCGAGTGGTACTTCACGACGCCGAACGCGCCGACGTCCTTCCACTTCTGCGGGTCGATGCCCAGGCCCTCGGACCTGAGGTCGGCGAGGAAGCCCTGCGGGTCGAGCACCTTGAACGGGCCGGCGATCGACAGGTCGAACGACGCGACCTGGGCGATCTCCTTGGCCGGCGCATCGCCATCGGGCGACACCGGCACCGCGATCGGGTACGCCGTGCGATTGGGACCGGTGACGTCGATCGCCACGTTCTTGCCGGGCTCGTCGGCGCGCGCGCTCCCGGGAGCCAGCAGGCCGGTCGCCGTCACCGAGGCGATCGCGAGGACGATTACTCTGGTTTGAATCGAAAGCATACCATTCTCTTGATCTGGGCAAGCTCCTCGGTCGGGACCGGTTGGGGCTTGTCGTTGCGTTCCTTCACCACGGACTTGACCGCGCGCTCGACCGAATCGTCGAGGATCTCGTCGCCGCTGCGCTGATCGATCTTGAGCTCGGCGATCTTGCCATCGGGCTGCAGGTGAATGCATGCCACGACGGCGCCGCTGACGTTCGAGATCGTCGGGATCTCCCAGTACTTGTGGAAGTCGCCGTTGAGGTTCTGCCAGTAGGGGTGGCCGGCGTTGACCGGCGCGAAGCCCTTCTCGCTGCCGTTGAACTGGCCGATGTCGGTGACCGCGCCCGGCGTGGCTTCCTCGTCGCTGGCGTGATGGAACTTGCTGATGTCGAGCTTCTCGTCCGGCTTGGCCGGCTTCTTGGGCTCGTCCTTCTTGATCACCGGCGCCTTGTTCTCGTCGTGCGACACGCCCTCGGGCTTGGGCGGCGGCTCGGGCGCCTTGGCTTCCTTCTGCGGCTGGGTCTTGGCCACCGACTTCTTCGCCAGCGAGGCCTCGATCGTCACGTACTGCTTGAGCGGCGGCTCGCTCGGCGCCGCCGGCGCGGCGTGGCCGAGCACCAGCGTCGCCGCGAACAGGACGCCGACCAGGCAGATCGTCCCGGTCAGCGCGAACACGTGCAGCTGGTTATTGGAGGCGCTCATGGCTTGGCGGGCGGGGTCGGCGAGCCGGGCTTGCGGTCGAGATCCGAGAGCTTGAACGTCTCGTTCGGGTCGGTGAGCATCATCACCTTCTCGACGCCCGCGTCCTTGGCGACCGCCATCGCGGTGATGATCACGCCGTAGGGCAGGCTGGTGTCGGCCTCGATGTAGATCGCGCCCTCCTTCTTGACCCGCTCGTTGAGCTTGAGCTTGGCCTGGAGGTCTTGCCACGCCACCTGGGTCCCGCCCAGGAAGATCTCGTTGGACTTCTTGATCGACAGGACGAGCTTGCCCTCGGGGTCGTCGATGTTCTGGGCCTTGACCTGCGGCAGGTCGAGCTCGACGCCGGTGTTGTTCATCATCGGCGCCGTGATCATGAAGATGATCAGCAGCACGAGCATGACGTCGACGAACGGCGTGACGTTGATGTCGGCGTTGAGGTCGTCGCCGCTCCCGGCTTTCATCGCCATGCGTGGGCCTCCGCTAGCGCAGGAAGTGGCGCTTGATGATGTTCAGGTAGTCGGGCTCGAAGGTCTCCATCTCCGAGCGCATCACGCGGATCCGCCGCGTGAAGTAGTTGTAGGCCATGACCGCGGGGATCGCGGCGACCAGGCCGATCGCGGTGGCGAACAGCGCCTCGGCGATGTGCGGGCCGACCGCGGCCAGCGACGAGGCCGGGGGCTTGGCGCCGCCGGGCGCGTTGGGATCGGGCGCGAGGTCGATGAACGCGAACAGGATGCCCATGACCGTGCCGAACAGGCCGATGAACGGCCCGGCCGAGCCGGTGGTCGCGAGGAACGGCACCATCGACTCGAGCTTGGTGATCTCGACGACCTGGGCGCGATGCAGCGCGCGCTCGACGCTGGCGAGGTTGCCTTCGCGGTCGCCCTTCATGCTCTCGTCGGACGCGAGCTTGGCCAGCTCGGTGTAGCCGGCGACGAACATCTGCGAGACCGGGCTGTTCCGCAGCGCCTGGGCGTGCTTGTAGATCTGCTCGATGTCGCGCGATCGCCAGAACGCCTCGGTGAACCGCGTCGACTCGACGCTGGCGCGCCGCAGGTAAAGGGTCTTGTAGATGATGATGTACAGGCCGACCAGGAACATCAGCGCGAGCAGCACCATCACGGACTTGACGATCCAGTGGGACTGGTTGAACAAGCGCGGGACGTCCAGGTTTGCCGCTAGCGTCGATGCCGCTGAAAACCCTGGCATAGTAGGCCACGGCGATAGCATGCGTGACGAGCCCGGGTCAAATCATCGAGCGCGGTGGCTCGCGCTGTTCACGCTGCTGTGTCCCGCCGTTCACGGCTGTGACGCCGGCAGCGGCGGCGCGGTCGAGCTGTCGTGGAAGCTGCGGCCCAACTCGAGCTCGCTGGAGGACAAGTTCGTCGACTGCGACCGCGGCGACGATCTCGACCGCGGCGATGTCGCGTACATCCAGCTCGCGTGGCAGGTCACCGGCGACCAGGGCGAGCCCGTCGGGGGCGGCAGCGAGGAGTGGCGGTGCAACGACAACCACGGCGTCACCGGGTTCTCGCTGCCCGAGGGCACCGCCAGCCTGACCGTGATCCCTGAATGCCGGTCGGGGACGCCGGCGGCGAGCGACACGTACAGCACGCCCGCGCCGGTCCAGCGCCAGGTCATGCAGGGCAACACGATCAGCCTGGGCGCGGTCGAGCTGGTGATCGACGTCAGCGGGTGTGACGACGCGCAACCGTGTATCTGCAAATAGCCGTGGCGCAGAACCCCGTGCGCTTTCGCGCATGTAGGTTCGTCAAAAACGCCGTGAGCTGGCGGTGAATCGGCTCGCAAAGCTATCGCGGTCGGTCACGTTTTCGTATGTACACACTGTGAAGCAATCCGGGCCGGCGCCGTCTAATCCAACCGGTACCCGGCTCGGCCTCTGATTGGCCCTTAATTCGCATCGGCGACTCGCGACCGTTCACCACTAAGCGCAGGAGATACTTACATATGAAGAACCTCGTCCTGGGAGCACTGCTTGCAGTCGCTTCGATCTCGGCTGGCTGCACCTCCTCGTCGTCCGGCGACGACATCGGCGGCGATGACGGCGGCGGCGGCGGCGATAACCGCGTGTCCGTCGGCGTGAGCTGGAGCTTCAAGCACCTCGCCGACGGCGGCGCGCGCAGCTGCCCGACCGGCTACGGCACGGCCGTGATCAAGGCGCAGGTGGTCGACGCGACCTCGCACCGCGGCTCGGGCACCGACTACACCGACCTGTACAACTGCTCGGACATGGCCGGCGTCAGCAAGCTGCCGCCCGGCCACCAGTACCTGGTGTGGGTCGAGTTCACCAACGACGCGCAGACCAACCTGTACGCCCAGTCCGAGGAGACCTACGTCGACACGGGCGCCTCGGTCGATCCGATCGACGTCCAGATCCTCGACGACGGCGGCTACTTCTACTTCAGCTGGGACCTGAAGGACGCGACCACCGGCGCGCTGCTGAGCTGCGCCGACGCGGGCGTCTCGTCGAACGGCTCGGTCGAGTCGATCTCGACCCTGGTCTCGGACAAGACGTACTTCAAGGACGACAAGTTCACCTGCGAGGACCACTACGGCACGACGTTCGGCCTCAAGGCCGGCGCGTACACGATCTCGGTCGACGCCGAGGACAACAACAACCCGCTAGGTAGCGCGGTCAACCTGAGCGGCACGATCAAGGCGCCGAACGTCCTGACCGACCTCGGCAATATCGTCATCCCGATCGACTGAGCAGTGCTAGGCTGCCAGGCGTGAGCGCAAAGGTTCGCTCCCGGTTCTCGAACCTCCGGATCACTCCGGGGGCGATGGTCATCGCTGGCCTCGAGCTCGGGTTATCGCTGGTCTGGCTGCTGGCCGACGCGCAGTCCCGGCTCTCGATCTACGCCTGGCTGTCGGCGTCGCCATCCACGGTGTTCGAGCACGGCCGGGTCTGGACCCTGGCGACCGGCGTGTTCCTGCAGACGAGCTTCGTCGCGCTGATCATGCACATGGTCGTGCTGTGGATGTTCGTGCCGACGCTCGAGCGGTTCTGGGGCACGGCGCGGTTCTACAAGTTCTTTGCGATCACGTCGCTGGCGGCGACCGCGGCCGGGTGCCTGTTCGGCTACCTGGTCGGCCTGGACGTGCCGATCAACGGGCTCGATCCGTTCATCTACGCGGCGATCGTCGCGTTCGGCATCGTCTACGCGCGTCAGCCGGTGCAGTTCTTCGGCGTGCTGCCGCTGACCGGCCGCCAGCTGATGTACGGCATCCTCGGGTTCCTCGTGCTATCGGTCGTGGTGCAGCAGCACTGGGGCTTCGGCGTCGCGTACGCCGCCGCGATGATCGCCGCGGCGATCATGACCTCGAAGCGGTTCAGCCCGGGCCTCGTCTGGCGGCGCTGGCGGATCGCCCGCGCGCGCGCCCGGCTGAAGGTCATGACCGGCGGTCAGGGTCACGTTCCGCCCGTGCGCGACGAGCACAAGTGGCTGAATTGATCGAAAAGTCTCGTAACAGAGCGCTTGTGCGGCTTGTGATACGTTGTCCGCGATGCAAGACGACGGATCGTTCGAATCCGACGCCAACGCGACCGGCCTGACCACGCTGTTCGAGGGCGAGTGGGCCACGGTCCGCCGCATGCAAAAGGGCAAGCTCGTGGTCGTCGCGGGCGCCGACCAGGGCAAGGAGCTCGAGATCACCAAGCCGCGGGTGACCGGCGGCCGAAGCATCATCAGCGACCTGGTCGTGTCCGACAAGGCGGTGTCCGGAACCCACTTCGAGGTCTCGGCGCGCGACGACGGCTACCGGCTGCGCGATCTGAACTCGCGCAACGGCATCTTCGTGGGCGAGCTCCGGATCCGCGAGGTGTTCCTCCGCCCCGGCACGGTGTTCCGGATCGGCCACACCAACATCCAGTTCCAGACGCTGCAGGACGTCGTCGAGATCGAGCTGTCGAAGAAGGACCGGTTCGACGCCATGCTCGGCGCGTCGCCGGCGATGCGCGAGATCTTCGCGCACCTCGAGAAGGTCGCGCCCAGCGACCTGACGTGCCTCATCACCGGCGAGACCGGCACCGGCAAGGAGATGGTCGCCCGCGCGCTGCACAACGCGTCCGGCCG
>DASWOO010000586.1:0-9453 GCA_036404335.1 Kofleriaceae bacterium | reverse complement strand
GGCCGGTGATCTTCCACGCGCGATACGCCGGCGCGTCGGGATCGGCCGCCGGCGCGGCGGGCGGCTTGTCCGGCGGCAGGCAACCACCCAGCGCGACGACGGCGCAAAGCGCCACCATCCCGCGCGACCCGACGCGCGCGGAAGGCCCCCTATGCAATCGCCGTTTCGAGCCCACGTAGCGGCAATGAGACCACGAATCGGGCGCCGCCGGTGGGCGCGCGGTCGGCAGCCAGCACCAGATCGCCGCCGTGCTCGATCGCGATCTTGCGCGCGATCGCCAGGCCCAGGCCCGTGCCGGTCGCCTTGGTCGTCATGTACGGCTCGAAGATCTTCTCGCGGTTGGCCTCGGCGACGCCCTTGCCGTGGTCGTCGACGGTGATCGCCACGACGTCACGCCGCGGGTCGGCCGTCCAGCCGATCACCACCTGCGCGTCGCCGCCGGCGTCGTCGCCGGCATGGATGCCGTTCTCGACCAGGTTGGCCAGCACGCGCTTGAGCAGCAGCTTGTCGGCGCGGATCGTGACCGGCTCGTCGGGCGGCTGGATCACGAGCCGCTGCGCCATCGCCGGATCGAGCCGGAGCTCGTCGATCACCTCGGCGAGCGCGAGCGGCGCCTTCTCGACCTTGGGCAGCGCGCCGAGCGTGCGGAACGTGTCGACCAGCCGGCGCAAGCTGGCGATCTCCTCGCCGACGATCTCGCCCGTGTCGACCAGCAGCCGCTGGTAGCGGGGGTCGTCGCCCTTGTACGACGACACGCACTGCTGGACCGCGAGCTGGATCGGCGTCAGCGGGTTCTTGATCTCGTGGGCCAGGCGGCGCGCGACGTCCTGCCACACGCCCATGCGCTGCAGGTACTCGAGCTGCGCCCGCGTCTGATCGAGGTCGTCGAGCATGGTGTTGAACGCCGAGCCCAGCTCGGCGAGCTCGTCGGTGCCGCGCAGCTCGACCCGCGACTCGAGCTTGCCCTCCGAGACCTTGCGCGCGGTCGCCACCAGCGCGTTGACCCGCCGGGTCAAGAACCGCGCGGCCCAGATCCCCAGGCCGACCGCGATCACCACCGCGCCGGCGAGCAGCGCGAGGAACGCCAGGCGGTAGCTGTCGGGCAGCGCGGTGCGGATCTGCGCGAGCGAGCGCGAGGTCTTGATCGACTCCTGCAGCAGCTCGAGGTCGGCGTTGACCGTCGCCGACACCGGGAAGGTCAGCCGCAGGGTCCCGCTGCCCAGCGGGCGCTCGACGACGGTGTCGCGCCACTCGGGGCCGGGCAGCGGTAGCTCGGCCTGGGCGACGGTGTGGCCGTCGGCGGCGACCAGCGCGAGCGCGCGCAGGCCCTCGTCGTTGACGATCCGGGCCAGGTCGACCGTCGGATCGAGCGCGATCAGCTCGGCGCGCTGCGCCAGGCGGTCGGCGATCTCGGCGTGCAGCCGCTTGGTGACGTTGACCAGGTCGCGATAGGTCCGCGTCGCCTTTTCCATCGTCTTGAGCGGCGACGACGCCTCGCCGGCGACGACGTTGGCCGCCGCCTTGCCGAGCTGGTCGACGAGGTACGCCGACACCACGAGCGGCGTGCTGACGATCAGGACCAGCGCGAGGGTGAGCTTGAGCTGGAGCGGCCAGCGCCTGGGCTGTGCGGTCATGGCGAGGCCCGGTAGAACGGCTGCGAGCGGATGCGCAGCGTGCGATCGGCGTCGGCGAGCTTGGGGTTGTAGAACACCGAGACGAACGAGCCGAAGAACGCACCGCCGCGGTCGAGCCCGCCGCTCGAGCCCTGGCTGAGCCAGCGCCGGACCTCTGCGAGGGTCTCCTTCGACACCGGGTTGAGCTCGACGACCATCTTGAGCACGAAGACCTGGCCGACCGGCAGCGCCGCCAGCTTGCCGACCGGCACGCCGTCCATCGTGGTCAGCCACTTGAGCGCCTCGGCGCGGTACTTGACCTTCAGCGTCCGGGCGTTGCCCGGCTCCTCGAGCCGCAGGGTGTAGATCTCGTCCCACACGTCGTAGACCACCGAGCGCGTGATCAGCTGCTCGACCGCCGGCGTGTCGGAGTCGCGCGGCGTGACCTGCACGCGGATCACGACGGTCGACGGGATCCCGGTGCCGAGCGCGTCGAACGCCGTGGCGTCGAACAGCTTGCCGATGCCGCCGGGCGGGCTGATCGAGACCAGGAGGTTGGTGCCGGTCTCGATGAACCGCATCTTCTGGAGCTCGGGCTCGTCGGCGTCGGCGCGCGCGCTCGCCGGGACCGCGACGGCGAGCGCGACGATCGCGATCAGCCGCGCGGTCATCGCAGCCGCCCGAGCGCGTTGGCCACGGTCAGCTCGAACGTGCCGAGGTCGGTGTCGAGCCGGATCCCGGCGTCGAGGTACAGGTCGATCGGCAGCGCGCCGGAGATCGACGTGTCCCGCGCGTGCAGGTCGACGTCCTCGGCGAGCCCCCACACGCCCGCGCCGAAGAACGCGTCGCCGCCGTAGACCCGGCGCTTGCCCTGGCCGCGGAACAGCTGCACGGTGTACTCGACGGTGGCGCTGCCGCCGAGGTCGCCGTAGGTCGGCTTGTCGCCGCGGGTGCCCAGGAACGACAGCGGCGCGGCGGTCGACAGCACCAGGCCGAGCGCGCGCGGCGTCAGCATGCGGTCGACGTCGGCGATGTAGATCCGGTCGAAGCGCGGCGCGTCGCCGACCACGACGCCGCCAGCGAGCTTGATCGCGATCGCGTGGCGGTCGTTGACCAGCGGCCAGTAGTGCTCGTAGCGGCCGAACAGGGTCGCGAAGTCGTAGCTGCCGCCGAGCAGCGCGCCGCCGAGCTCGGCGGACAGCAGGATGTGGCCGCCGGCGTGGGGCAGGACCGGATCGGGGCGGGTGTCGCGGTCGAAGGCGAGGCTGGCGGTGACGACCTGGCTCGAGCCGGGGTCGAGGTGGAGGTCGACCGCGCCGACGTGGCCGTCGGCGAAGGTCCGGGTCGGCGCCTCGGGCAGCGTGGCGTCGATCTGCTCGGCGCGCAGGCCCATCGACAGCGTGGTCAGCGGGCTGAGGTCGTAGCTGGCGCCGAGCCGCACGCCCATCCGCCGGTAGGCGAACGCGCGCTGGAGCCGCGCGGCGTCGTCGTCGGGCGGGCCGGCGACGCGGTACGGCTCGCTGCCGTGGACCAGCGTCGCCGCGGCGCTGAGCCCCCACGGCGAGCCGAGCACCGAGGATTGCGCGGCGCGCAGCTCGGCGGCGTACTGATCGCGCGCGCCCGGGGTGTCGCCGGACTGCTTCGCATAGATGAAGCCGCCGCCGACCGCGATGCCGGTGCCGAGCAGGTTGCGCTCGCCGACGTCGGCGCCGAGCCACCACGGCGACAGCGCGGTGGTGCCGAACCACAGGCGGTTGAGCACGATGGTGCCGCGCTCGACGACGTGGACCTCGACGATGACCTGGCCGCGCTGGCTGCCCTTGCGGACCGCGAGGGAGACGTCGCGGAAGAAGCCCAGGGCGAGCACCTTGAACCGCGCGTCGCGCAGCCGCTTGTCGCTCGAGTGCAGGACCTCGCCCGGGTTGATCCGCAGGGCGCGGCGGATGATCTCGGTGCGGGTCGCGGTGTTGCCGGTGATGTCGATCTGCTCGATCTGGATGACCGGGCCGAACTCGCTGTCCTCGTGGGGGATCGCCGGCGGCGGCTCCTCGATCGCGACGTCGGGGCCCGGGGCGGGCTCGCCGGTCGCCGGGCCGTCGTCGGGGCCCATCTGGGGCCGGGGCGGCGGCGGCTCGGGCGGCAGATCGTCGGCGTACGCCGGCCGCGCGGCGACCAGCGCCACGACCGCGAACATGAGCCGGCCCCGCATGTCGGGTGAACGTAGCGCATCGATCACCGGCGGTGCTACGTTCACATCGTGCGCTGGGCCACGCTGGTGTTCCTGACCCTGCTGGGCTGCAGCGACCTGCGCGAGTTTCGGGGCGCCTGGCACGGTCACCGAGTGGGCGACGCCGACGTGCTCCACACCAACGTGGCCGGGACCGCCGCGGCGCTGACGATCGAGGCGCTCGACGGCCACAGCTTCGCCGGCCGGCTCACGATCGACGCGCTGCTCGCCGACGCGCCGATCGCGTCGATGCCGGGGGCCGAGGCCGACGCGCTGGCCGGGCTGACGTTCGATGGCGACCCGCTGCGGGTGTACCTGGCGTTCGCGCCGATCGCCGACGGCCACGGCGACGCGCTCGTGGTGATCGCGCTGTTCGACGACCACCGGATCGAGGTCCGGCTGATGCGCGGCGGCGCGCAGCCGCTGTACGGGATCTTCGCGCTGACCGAAGGGGCGGCGCCGTGATCTGCCCGGGCTGCGGCAACGCGCTGCGCGACGACGCCAGGTTCTGCGGCGTGTGCGGCGCAGCGACGGCGCCGGGCGGTGGCACGCAGCTCACCGCGCCGCCGGCCGCGCTGGGGCTGATCGGCCGCGACATCGCCGGGCGCTACCGGATCCTGGCCAAGCTCGGCGAGGGCGGGATGGGTGCAGTGTATCGCGCCGAGCAGATCTCGCTGAAGCGCCAGGTCGCGGTCAAGGTGCTGCGCCCCGAGGTGCTGGGCAACGAGCTGCTGCTGCGCCGGTTCAACGCCGAGGCCGAGGCGGTGGCCAAGCTCAGCCACCCTAACACGGTCAACATCTACGACTTCGGCCAGGATCGCGACGGCGCGCTGTTCATCGCGATGGAGTTCATCGAGGGCCAGTCGCTGCGCGGCGTGCTGCAGCGCGAGCCGCTGTCGCCGCGGCGCGCGCTGGCGATCGCGCATCAGGTCGCGGCGTCGCTGGCCGACGCGCATCGCCACGGCGTCATCCACCGCGACCTCAAGCCGGACAACGTCATGCTGCAGGACCGCGGCCGCGAGCTCGACGTCGCCCGCGTGCTCGACTTCGGCATCGCCAAGCTGCGCGACGAGACCCGCGCGACGCAGATGCAGATGACGCAGCAGGGCGACGTGGTCGGCACGCCCCAGTACATGGCGCCCGAGCAGATCCGCGGCGAGAAGGTCGACGGCCGGACCGACATCTACGCGCTGGGCTGCATGCTGTACGAGATGCTGACCGGGCGCCGGCCGTACGAGGCGCCCAGCGTGCTGGCGATGCTGTCGAAGCACCTGATCGAGCAGGCGGTGCCGCCGTCGCGGCTGCGGCCGGAGCTGCCGCCGCAGATCGACGCGCTGATCATGGCCGCGATGGCCAAGGACCCGGCGGGGCGGCCGGCGAGCATGGACGACGTCGGCGAGCAGCTCGCCCAGCTGCTGGCGAGCGCGCCGCCGGATCCGCGGGCGCACCGGGCGTCCGCGAGCGCGTCGAGCTATCCGGCCTCACCGGCGTCGATCGTCGGGTCCGCGACGCAGGGCGGCCACGTGGCGCCGGCCGCGCCGACGCCCATCGCGCCGTCGATGGTCGCGCCGCCCGCCGCGCGGCCAGGCTCGCGCCGCGGGCCGGTGATCGCGATCGCCGCGCTGCTGATCGCGGCGGGCGCGGGCACGGCGATCTACCTCGCGGTCGCGCCCCATGACGAGCCGGCGCCGCCGGCCCCGATCATCCCGCCGCCGGCGCCGCCGGTCCGCGATCCGTGGCAGACCGAGAGCTCGATCTCGGGGAACAAGGCCGGCATCGGCCAGGGCGTGTCGCTGATCATCCCGCCGAGCTACACGCAGACCGGGACGAAGGGCGCGCTGACCTACGCGGTCGATCCGATCCACAACAGGGCGATCTTCGCCGGGCCGATCGAGCCGGCGTCCAACGATCTGGACGAGCTGGCGCGCTATCACGCGCGGGTCAACCACCTGACGCCGCACGGCGAGCGGGTGCAGATCACCGTCGGCGGCGTGGGGCGGAGCTTGCTGTACTTCGACGGTGTGCTGCCCAACAAGCTGGCGATCCGCCAGGTCGTGCTGCCGCTGATCGGCCCGGGCTATCGGGTCGTGGTGATCTTCCAGGCGCTGCAGGACCAGCTCGAGCACGATCAGGCCACGCAGATGGAAGCGCTGAACGTGTTCACGCAGCGCGTCGTGCTGCCGTAGCGCCCGCCGTGCTACATCGGGCGGATGGCGATGACCCCCGAAGCTCGAGCTGCCGTGCGCCTGACCCAGTACGCGCGCGGCGGTGGTTGAGCGGCCAAGCTTCGGCTCGGTGAGCTGACCCACGTCCTGACGCACCTGCCGGGTGCGAACGGGGGCGCGCGCCCGGACGTCATCGTCGATCACGCGCTGTCCGACGACGCGGCGGTGGTGCGCGGCGCGCATGGCCGCGACCTGGTGCTGACCGCGGACGTCATCGCGCCGCTGGTCGACGATCCGATGGCGTTCGGCGCGATCGCCGCGGCCAACGCGATGTCGGACGTGTGGGCGATGGGCGGCGAGCCGCGGTTCGCGCTCAACCTGGTGTTCTTCCCCGACGACCAGCTGTCGATCGAGGTGCTCGACGAGATCCTCGCCGGCGGCGCGGGCAAGTGCGCCGAGGCCGGGGTCGCGGTGGTCGGCGGCCACAGCGTGCGCGACGCCGAGGTCAAGTTCGGGCTGTCGGTCACCGGCGACGTCGAGGCGGGCGCGCTGTGGTCGAATCGCACCGCTGCGGTCGGCCAGGTGCTGGTGCTCAGCAAGGCGCTCGGCACCGGCGTGCTCGGCCAGGCGATCAAGAAGGGCCTCGCCAGCGCCGCGGCCGCCGCCGAGGCGATCGCGTCGATGACCACGCTCAACCGCGAGGCCGCGCGCATCGGCCACGTCCACGGCGCGACCTCGGCGACCGACATCACCGGCTTCGGCCTGCTCGGCCACCTGCGCAACATCGTCCGCGGCTCGCAGGTCGGCGCACGCATCGAGCTCGCCCGCCTGCCGCTGCTCACCGACGCCGCCATGCACCTGCGCGCCAAGCTGTGCCCGGCCGGCAGCCGCGCCAACCGCGCGTTCGTCGCCGACCTCGTCCGCTGGGCCGACGGCTCGCCCTTCGCCGCCGAGCAGGCCGACGGCGACGCCGAGCTCCTCGCCTCGCTCGCCTGCGACGCCCAGACCAGCGGCGGCCTCCTGCTCTGCGTCCCCGCTACCGCCGCCGACGCCTGCGTCCGCGACCTGCGCTCCGCCGGCCTGCCCGCCGCCGCGATCGGCGAGCTGACCGAGCCCGCCGCCCGCCCGATCGTCCTGGCCTAGGCTGCGCGTGGCTACGCGTGGCTGATCTGGCGGGCGCGCAGGGCGGCGAGGGCGGCGAGGAGCAGGGTGGCGAGCAGGGCGAGCTCGAACATGCGGCGGGCGCCGGGGAAGACGGAGCGCAGGACGCTGTCGAGCCGGCGGGCCATGACGACGTTGCCGACGACCTGGTTGTCGAAGCCGCGGATCGGCTGGGCGAGGACCTGGTACATCGCGCCGCGGGCCTCGGCGGAGGAGATGCCGGCGTGCGTGGTGGCGAGGCGGACCAGGCCCGCGGGGACGTCGCCGATCGCGGTGCCGTCGTCGGCGACGATCGAGAGCAGCGTCCGCTCGTCGAGCCGGATCTCGCCGAACAGCCGCGCGGCATCGACGGCCTCGATGAACGCGCCGGTGGCCTCGCGGGTCTTGCCGTTGCCGAGCAGCAGGGTGCGGGTGTAGACGAAGTCGAGGCCGAGCGGCGGCTCGGGGCCGAGCAGGCCGGTCTTGACCAGCGCCGGCTCGTCGGTGCGGACCAGCGAGATCGACCGATCGCGCTGGGTCAGCGCGGCGGTGATCCACGGCAGCTGCAGGAGGTCCGCGCGCGGGGCCGACGGCGCGGCGGTCGAGAACATCATCCGGCCCTTGTAGTCGGCGACGGCGATCGTCATCGGGTACTGGGTGCCGGCGAAGTCCTGCGCCAGGGTCCAGTCCTGCGAGGCGAGCGCGCTGTGGATGCGGTCGAGGTTGGTCGCGTCGGTCTCGGCGGCGCCGAGGCCGAAGTCGGCCTGGTCGCGGTTGCTCGACATCTCGCGCAGCACGCTGAGCGTGTAGACCTGGTTCGCGCTGGTGTCGAACCGCGCGGTCAGGCCGTCCCACGCGCGGTTGGTCTGGCGGGCGGTGAGCTCGAACGACTCGCGGATCTCGGCGGTCACCCGATCGCGGACCACCGCGTCGGCGAACAGGCCGAGCGCGAGCGCGGCGGCGAGCGCGGCCGCGGCGATCCAGGTCCAGCGCCACGGCCGCGCGCGATCGCGGGCGAGCCGGGCGAGCAGGTGATCCATCGTCGGGAAGCGATCGCCGGGCCGCACGCTGAGCCCGCGCAGGACGATCGCGCGCAGCGCGCCCGACACCCGCGAGCCGGCCGGCACCGGGCGGACCGCGCCGCCGCGCACGCTGGCGCCGAGCTCGGCAAAGGTCTTGCCGGCGAACGGCCGCGCGCCGTACAGCGCCTCGTACAGCGCGACGCAGAAGTTGAACTGATCGGTCCGCGGATCGACGTTGCCGCCGGCAAACTGCTCGGGCGCCATGTACGCCGGCGTGCCGAGGATCGAGCCCGAGGCGGTCAGCAGCGAGTCGTCGATCACGACGTCGCCCGGCGCGACGCGCACCTCGCTCGCGCGCGCGGCGGCGAGGCCGAAGTCGGTGACCTTGACGCGATCGGCGCGGCCGCCGCCGACCAGGCAGTTGTCGGGTTTGAAGTCGCGGTGGACGATGCCGGCGGCGTGCGCGGCGGCGAGGCCGCGGCCGGCGGTGACGTAGGCCGACACGAGCTCGGCGATCGGCCGCGGCTGCTGCTGCCAGCGCCGCAGGCTGTCGCCGTCGACCAGCTCCATCGCGATGTAGGTCAGGCCGTCGGCGACGCCGACGTCGTAGACCGCGACGACGTTGGGGTGGTTGACCTGCGCCATCGACCGCGCCTCGCGCACCAGCCGCTCGCGCAGCGCCTCGTCGGGGCGGTGCAGCAGCTTGAGCGCGACCTGGCGGCCGAGCCCGGCGTCGTCGGCGCGGTAGACCACGCCCATCGCGCCGGCGCCGAGCCGCGCGGTCAGCGCGTAGCGGCCCAGCGTCTTGCCCGCCATGCTGACCGGCTCGGCCCGCTTGCCGAGCGGCGCGCCGTGCGCGGTCGACAGCAGGCCGAGCTCGGCGACGCGCCGGTGATCCGCCGCGCTGATCTGGGTCTCGCCCAGGGTCGACACCGCGGCGTCCCGCGCGGCGTCGCGCGCGAGCAGCGCCAGCAGCTCGCGGCAATCGTCGCAGCCGTCGAGGTGCGCGATCGCCCGACCGCGGGCGCTGCCGTCGAGCGCGCCCGACATCAGGTCCTGCACCGCGTTGGCGTCGAGGCACTCCACGCCCGGCGATTGTGACATGTTCTCCGCGCGCGCTATGCTGAGCCGGCCGCGATGGACCCCGTCGACCACCTGATCGCCTCGGCGGGCTTGCCCGCGCCATCGCGCGACGCCGTCGCCGACGCGTGGCGCGCGATGATCGACGCCGCGCGCGCGGCGTGGCCCGACGTGCGGTTCGACCTCGAGCCGATCGCCGGATTTAT
>DASWOO010000585.1:0-8745 GCA_036404335.1 Kofleriaceae bacterium | reverse complement strand
ATACGGCGCGGGTGCCTTATGGAAGCAAGAGCCCGCGCACCGTCGAGCGATACTCGTTGACCTGCCAGAAGTTCCTGCTCGATCGCGGGGTCAAGCTGGTGCTGATCGCCTGCAACACGGCCTCGGCCAACGCGCTGCCCGCGCTGAGCGAGGCGTCGCCGGTGCCGGTGATCGGCGCGGTCGAGCCCGGCGCGTCGCGCGCGCTGGCCGCCACGCGCAACGGGCACATCGGCGTGATCGGCACGCTCGCGACGGTGCGTTCGCAGGCCTATCCGCAGGCGATCGCCGCGCGGAGCCCGGGCGCCGTGGTCACGGCGCACGCGTGCCCGCTCCTGGTCCCGCTCGCTGAGGAGGGCTGGACCGACGACGACATCGCGATGCTGGTCGCGCGCCGCTACCTCGCGCCGGTGTTCGCCGCCGATCCGCAGATCGACACGCTGGTGCTCGGCTGCACGCACTATCCGCTGCTGCGCGACGTGATCCGCCGCGCCGCGACCGAGCTCGCGCACCACGAGGTGACGATCGTCGACTCGGCGTCTGCGATGGCCCAGGTCGCGCGCGACCTGCTCGACAGCGCCGAGAACCGGCGCACCGAGGCCGGCCGGCTCGACTGCTACGCGACCGACACCTCGCGCCTCGACGAGCTGGCTCCCCGCTTTCTGGGAGAGCCGCTCACCGGGTTCGAGCTCGTCGACCTGTAAAACCTGGCTGCGGGCCGCGATGGCCTCGTTGTCGCTGCTAGGCGCGGGCTTTGGTGATCAGACCACCCTTGGTGCGCGCTTCTTCGGCTTGTTGCCGGCGCAGCACGTCGGTGATCGTCGACGCTTTCTTCAGCTTGTCGGTGATCGTCTTCTCGTCGACCGGGTAGTCCGTGCGGAACACCAGGCCGTCCTCGAAGAGCTGCTCACGCGCTTCCTCATCGTCGACGTACTTGGGGATCTTCTTCCCCTTGTAATCAGTCGAGACGATCGTGCCGACCTTGCCATCCAGCCAGGTCATGAGCTCACCCAAAATGTCCTTGCACAGCGCGAGGTGGTCTTCGAGTCCCTCGAACAGCTCCGGGAAGCGATCCCGGAACGCTTGTTCATCCTCACCCGGCCCAAGCGCCTTCTGCAGCGCGAGCCGCAGCACGATCGCATCGTCCGAATAGGTCACGACCTGGTCGTGGCGATCCGAGACGACATCGTTCGGCGAAATGACGTAGGCGACCGCGCCGGCCGCGAGATCTCGCGCCGTTCGCGGAAGATTCTCGTCGTCCATCGCTTCGAACGCGATCTTCAGGTCGTGAGGTAGGGAAACCAGCCAACCACGCACCAGCTCGACGAACTTCGACTCCGCGGCAATACTCGTCACAGGAATTTGCGTAACCCCGCAGCGCGGGGCCTCCCAAAACAAAGCTTCGAAACTGAAGCCCGAACAGGGTGAGTACCAACCCCGGAGCGGAAATACAAGCGCGACCGGCCCTCCACGCGCCGGTTCGATCCGGAGCGGGCGCGGAGCGGGCCGCAGCTGGGTCGGCGGGCCTAGGCGCAATTCCGATCCTGCGGGAATCCTGAGGATCGCCGCGCGAGCGCGAAATGGCCGTGATAACGTCCTGGATCGGTGGGCAAGCGATCGCCGATCCTTGGCTACAATCACAACGTCCGCTATCGCGGCCTGGTGTTCCACGTCCAGACCGAGGACTCGGGCCTGGCCTCGCCGCACCTGTTCACGCACCTGTTCCACGAGGGCGTGATCATCTCGAGCCGCAAGCTGGTCTACGACGCCGGCTCGGCCGAGGAGTCGATCAAGTCGCTGATGCAAGCGCAGCACAAGGCGACGCTCAAGGACCTGCGGCGCGGCCACTTCGACGACAAGATCGACTCGTATCTCGGCGGCACCCCCGGCCTGTTGCCGCGCGGCCAGGTCGAGCCCGAGGCGGAAGTCGTCGCCGCCGAGCCGGTGATCGCGACCGGCGTGGTCGAGGACGTCGCGATCGGCGCGCCGACCGAGCAGGCGCTGCCGATGATGGACCTCAGCGAGCCGGTGATGATCACCGAGCGTCCGCAGACCCGGCCGCTGATCCCGCCGCCGCCCCTGCCCCGCTCGGTCACCGAGCGCGCCCTCGCCCAGGCGCTGGGCCGCGGCACGCCGCCGTCGGTCGACACCACGATGAAGACCGAGCTGCCGGTGTTCGCCGAGGACGCGACCCAGGCGGTCCCGCAGCGCGCCGAGCGGATCGACTCGAGCGAGCTCGACGCGCCGGAGATCGAGATCCAGCTCGAGGTCGAGGCGGAGGAGCCGGGGCTCGAGCGCACCCAGCAGGAGATTCCGCGCCGCCACACCCGCGACACCGAGCTCAACGCGACGTTCGACGAGACCCGGCCGACGATCGATGTCGACGATCACACCCGGCCGACGCTGGGCATGATCAACGAGGAGGCGCGCCGCGCGCTGATCAGCGACGGCATCCCGGCGCTGCGCGCGGCGGGACCGGCGATCCCGCCCCCGCCGCCGACCGACCGCAAGCTCGGCGACCGGCCGTCGACGATCAACGCCTCGGCCCTGCCGCCCGCCCGGCCGATCAACCGCCCGGCGTCGCGCCCGGCGCTGTCGCAGCCGCAGGTCCTGGCGCGGCCGATCACCTCGGACGATCGCAGCCGCCGCGAGTCCGAGGCGGTCGAGGTCTACTCGCCGCCGCCGGCGTCGGCCGAGCTGCCGGGCGAGCGCCCCGGGCAGTACGCGCAGCACAAGAAGGTCAGCACGCGGATCCCGATCGAGGGGCTCAAGAACGAGCGGTCCGGTGGCGTCGCGATCCCGGCGGGGCTGGGCCGGCCGCACCGCCCGCAGAGCGCGCCGCCCAGCAACCGCCCCGGCTCCGCGCCGGCCGCGCACGCCCCGGCCCCTGCGCATGCCCCGTCCCCGGCCCCCGCGCACGCCCCGAGCCCCGCGCACGCCGCCTCGCACGACGCGCACCGGCTCAACGCCCACAGCGAGCCGGTGCGCGCGCGCCGTCACGCCGCCGCGGGTCGCCCCCCCGACGCCCACGACCGCGCCCCGCCCCGCCACGCCCCCGGCGGGCAGCGGCGTGGTGATGACCCGCCCGGCGGTCATCGTCGGCGCGCCGCGCTCGGCCACGCCGCCCGCCGCCACCGTGCCGCGGATCCGCAAGGCCCGCGAAGAAGAGGGCCGAGGCTTCGGCCAGGGCCTGATCTCCGAGAAGAGCCTCGACGAGGTGATCCTGGCCTATCTGTCCGAAGATGCCGACGAAAAGTAGCTGAGCCAGCGAGGCGAGGTAGGCTTTGCGCATGGCAGCCGAGGTCAAGATGTACACCCGCCAGTGGTGCGGCTACTGCAGCGCGGCCGAGCGCCTGCTCAAGAGCAAGGGCGTCGCCTTCGAGAACATCGACTGCACCGGGGACAACGCGAAGCGCAAGTGGCTCGCCGAGCTCACCGGCCGCTCCACCGTCCCGCAGATCTTCATCGACGGCGTGCCGATCGGCGGCTTCGACGACATGAACGCGCTGGACCGCTCCGGCAAGCTCGACGCGATGCTCGCGGGCACCCCCGGCAAGTGACGCACAAGATCCTGATCGCGCGCCCCGAGCACAAGTTCTCGTGCGCGCATATGACCGTGTTCCCCGACGGCAGCAAGGAGCGGCTGCACGGCCACAACTACACGATCGCGATCGCCCTCGAGGTCGAGCGGATCGCGCTCGACGCGATGATCCCGTTCGCGCCGGTCAAGGCCGCGATCGGCGCGCTGTGCCAGGCGTGGAAGGAGCACGTGCTGGTCGCGACGGCCAACCCGCACTACCGGCTGGTCCGCGACGATCCCCAGGAGCTCGAGTTCACGCTGTGCGGCCAGCGCTACGTGCTGCCGCGCGGCGACGTCCTGCTGCTACCGCTCGACAACATCTCCGTCGAGGCGCTCGCGGCCCACGTCGCGCAGCTGCTGCGCGACCGGCTCGCCGCCGAGCTGCGCCTAGCGCGCGCGCTCGAGGTCACGATCGAGGAGAGCCCGGGCCAGGGCGCGAGCTGCTCGATCGCGCTCGGCGCCTGAGCAGCTCGGCGCCGGCTCAGCGCTTCAGCGCCAGGCGGGCGAGGCCGAGGCAGGCGATCGCGTTGGCGACCAGCCACAGGCTGCCCAGCTGCACCGTCGCGAGCGGCGCCACGGCGAAGAACGCCAGGTGGGCCGCGACGCCGACCGACAGACCGGCGAGCATCGGCCGCGCGCGCGGCACGCTGTAGCCGACCGCGAGCGCGACCAGCGGGATCAGCGCGCTGAAGAACACCGCGCTGCCGTGGCCGGCGACGCCGAGCACCGACAGGTCCCACGACGGCACGCCGCGGGTCAGCATGTGGATCACCGGCAGGTCGGACATCGCCGGCGCCAGGTACGGCAGGAAGAACAGGCCGCTGGCGCCGAACATCGTACCGGCGAGGTAGCCCAGGCCCGTCTTGACCCCGCGGCGGCGCAGCGACGCGGCCACCGCGCCTGCCATCAGCGCGCCGAGCCCGAGCTGCCAGCCGCCCGACTGCGCCCGCGCCGCGAGCACCGCGGCCGGCGCGTCGATGATGCCGGCGCCGTAGCGGTCGCGCTCGTACGCCTGATCGTGCGGCTTGCGCGCGGTGTCCTTGAGCACCTTCTCGACCTGGTCGGGGTCGGTCACGCCCTCGCCGACGACCAGCGCGGCGACGCCGGCGACGTGCGGCGACGCCATCGACGTGCCCATGTAGCCGTAGTAGTCGTCGTGGGTCGGGTCGCCGATCGCGATCGTGTTCTGCAGGACGCCGTCGGGCATGCCGTCGTTGTTCTGGTCGACGCGGGTGTTGCCGCCCGGCGCCGCGATGTCGACGTCCTTGCCGTAGTTCGAGTAGAACGTGGTGGTCTCGTCGTACTGGGTCGCGCTGACCGCGACCGCGCCCGGGTACGCCGCCGGATAGCCGACGCGACCGCGGCTCTCGTTGCCCGCCGCGCAGATCACGGTCACGCCCTTCTTGTGGGCATATGCGACCGCCTTCTTCAGCACGTTCGACGGGAACGCGCCACCCAGGCTCATGTTGATGACCTTGGCGCCCTTGTCCGCCGCGTAGCGGATCGCGTCGGCGATGCCGGCGACCGAGCCCGAGCCCGAGCCCGACAGCACCTTGAGCGGCATGATCTTGACGTTGCGCGCGACGCCGGCGACGCCGATGCCGTTGTTGGTGACCTGGGCGATCGTGCCGGTCACGTGCGAGCCGTGGCCGTGGTCATCGTTGGCGTGGGTGTTGTTGCCGACGAAGTCGTACGGGTCGACGAACGTGATGCCCTTGAGATCGGGCAGCTCGTGGAACGTCTTGTAGTCCTCGAACGCGACGCCGGTGTCGAGCACGGCGACGACCACGCCGTTGCCGTCGGCGAGCTTCCACGCCTCAGGCATGCCGATCTGGCGCAGGTGCCACTGGAACTTGTACTGCGGATCATCAGGATAGCCCTCGTCGTGCGGGCCGGTGATCGGCGCGCGCACGACCTGCTCCTCGGGCGAGAGCGAGATCTGGAAGTCGGGCTCGGCGATCTCGACCTCGGGGTTGGCCGCGAGGCCGGCGAGGATCGCGTCGCGCTTGGCCGGGTCGACGTGCGCGCGGTACAGCTTGGTCGCCGCCGCGGTGTCGTCGACCAGCGCGAGCTTGATGCCGGCGGCCTGCTCGACCGCGGCGATCTGCGCCGGCGTCGCGTCGTCCTTGAGATCGACCAGGATGTCGTCGGGGTCGCCCAGCGCGGCGACCTGCGCGGGCGTGGCCGTGGCGCTGGCGTGCGTGTCCGGGTGGGTCCGGTAGTGCCACCAGATCGCGACCAGCGCGATGACCACGAACGTCCACAAGATGCGCCCGATCCCCGAGCGCTTCGGTTGTTCCTCGTCCATGCGGCCAGTATAGGACCTCGACGACAGATAGGCCCGTGCTAGATCGGGGAGGTCCTCAGGGGACGTCGAGTCTGTCGATCTGAACGTCGTCCGGTGGCGGTCCCTGGCTATACTCGGCCGTTGCAGGGGGACTCGTGAAGAAATGCGCTAGTTGCATCAAGGACCTACCGGACGCCGCATTGCATTGCGTGTTCTGTGGTGCCAAGCAGCCGCCTGCCCCGGCGGTGCAACAGAGCATGGCGCGGACCGCGTTCGGCCAGAGCGCGGGCCCGCAGCCCGCCGCGCCACCCCTGCCGCCGCCGCTGGACCTCGGCTTCCAGGCGACCCTCGCCGCGCCCCCGCCGGCGCAGAACCCCGCGGTCGCGCCGCGCCCGCACTCGCCGAGCGCGCCCCCGCCGCTGAACCCGGCGAGCCAGCCGGTCAACCCCAACTTCGTGCCGGCGGTCAACTCCAACGCCAAGACCCTGTTCGTCCAGGCGCCCGCCGCCGCTCCGGGCCCGGGCAGCCACTCGCCGGCCGCGACCCCGGCGTCCCAGCTCGCGACCCTGGTCCCCGGCAACCAGTACGCGCCGGCGCCGATGCCGCCCCAATCACAACCGCAATCACAACCGCAGCCTCAGCCGGTGTTCCCGCAGGTCAACTTCCAGGTCAAGCCGTCGGGCCCGATGCCGGCGCCGATGGCGATCCCGCAGGCGATGAACCAGTACTCGACGGGCGCGACCGGGATCACGCGCAGCCGGGTGATAGATCCGTACCGCCGCACCCTGCCGATGATGATGTTCCTGTGGGGCGTGGCGCTGCTCGCGGTGTTCGCGACGCCGCTGACCACCAGCCCGATGACGTTCCACTGGACGACGGTGCTCGAGGGCGCCGGCCTGGCCCGGCTGATCCCGCTGACGTTCGCCGCGGTCGGCCTGCTCGGCGTGCTGCTCGCGGTGATCCCGATGCCGTCGTACCTCCGCGGCCTGCTCGCCGCGCTGCTCGGGCTGGCGGGGATCGCCATGCCGTTCGTCGTCGCCGGTGTAGTGCCCGGCTGGCAGGCGCTGGTGCCGCTGGCAGGCGCGCTGATCATCATCCCGGCGCTGATCATGCGCGCCGAGTACCGCGACTCGCTGTTCGCTCGCCTGCTGGTCACGTTCGGCGCGGCCGCGCTGCTGCTCCCGTTCCTGCTGCCGCAGAACGGCGTGATCCCGCTGGTCGACACCTTCAAGCAGCTGATCGAGGCGCCGGGCCTGGGCCGGGTCGCCCCGGCCTTAATCGTCGTCTATGTCGTCATCGTCGTGATGGCGCTGCTGGCCTGGCTGCCGTCGCCGATCACCGGCGGCGCGATCGTCTGGGCGTGGATGCTGATCCTGTGGGGCCTGGTCGTCCATGTCGTCGAGCTGGTGCTCGCCGGCGGCATCCCCGAGAAGCTGACCGGCGCGCCCAACGCGACGCTGCTCGGCTGGGTCGTCGGCCTGGACGCGGACAAGGCGTCGCCCCTGCTCGGCGCGGCGTACCTCGTGTTCGTCGGCTACGGCCTGGCCGCGTTCCTCGGCAAGCAGCTGGAGTGAGCGCATCTCCGCCGCGCCGGGGCGCGGGGTGGGTTAATCTCTTCGCGTGACGCATCGCCGCGAGGTCGTGATCGGCCACACCGTGCTCGGCCGGCCGATCGAGGCCGTGCACTTCACCCCGGCGGGCTATGCCAAGCCCCGGCCGCCCGCGCTGCTGTTCGGCGCGATCCACGGCGACGAGGCGGTCACCCAGCTGATGCTCGAGCGCCTCGCCGACGAGCTGATCGAGCGCCCGCCCGGCCGCGACACCTGGATCGTGCCCTGCGTCAACGTCGACGGCGTGCTCGCCGGCACCCGCAACAACGCCAACGACGTCGACCTCAATCGCAACTTCGCCGCCCAGAACTGGGGCTCCGCCCGGCGCCCGGGTGACCACCCCGGCAAGGCCGCCGAGGACCAGCCCGAGACCCAGGCGCTGGTCCAGCTGATCATCAGCGCCGCGCCCCAGCGGCTGATCGCCCTGCACTCGACGTATCGCATGGTCAACTGGGACGGCGGCGGCGAGGCGCTGGCGACCGAGATGGCGGCGCGCTGCGGCTATCCGGTGGTCAAGGACATGGGCTACCCCACTCCCGGGAGCTTCGGGTCCAAGTACGGCCACGAGCACACTCTCGAGGTCATCACCCTCGAGGTGCCGTACCTCGGCATCGACGAGCAGGCGTGGCTGGACTGCCGGTCGGCCCTGCGCTGGTGCGTGGATCTGCCCGATTAAACGCAGTTCGCGCACGCGCGTGCGCCATCTGCCTGCGTCACCTGAGAAACCTGAACCGCCGTTGAGAACTGCGATGCGAGACGTCCGTTTTGCGTTTCGTCAGGCCGAGTTACACCGCAGATCTTGAACACTTACGACCTTTGGCCACACTTGGAGCCTTGCAGTCGCCTTGGTGGTCCGGGCTCGACCTCCGCGTGCTCCGGCACGTGCGCGGAGTCCTGCGCCGCCGCGACCTCGAGCTGACCCTCGTCGAGCGCAAGCCGGACGAGCCGGTCGCGTTCGCGCCGATCGCGGGCGAGTCGCCCGACGGCGCCGGCCTGGCGGTGATCGCGCCGCAGCTGTCCTCAGCCGAGCTCGGCCTGATCGAGCTGATGCTCAACGAGGCCGCGATCGACGTCGCCGCGGCGCTGCGCACGCAGAGCGCGGCGAGCGAGGACCCCGAGCACCGCACCGGCTACCACGGCATCATCGGCGCCGCGCCGTCGATGCAGGAGCTGTACAGCCTGCTCGACCGGATCGCGCCGAGCGACGCGACCGTGCTGATCCAGGGCGAGAACGGCACCGGCAAGGAGCTGGTCGCGCGCGCGATCCACAT
>DASWOO010000584.1:0-3447 GCA_036404335.1 Kofleriaceae bacterium | reverse complement strand
CGAGGCGCTGGCAACGGCGGACGTCGACCTCAACGGCGTCGGGCTCGACCGGGTCGGCGACACCCTGACGCCCGACGTGATCACCAGCCCCGACTGCGTGCACGTCCGCGCCGGCAGCTACGCCGTGTTCGCGCGGTCGCTCGATCCGGCGGCCAACGGCGGCCTCGAGCGCGCGGCGATCGCCGGCACGTTCAAGCTGTCGCTCGTCACCGGCAGCGCGGCCGCGCCCGGCGATGTCTCGATCGTCGCCGGCGACACCGTGATCGACGCGGTGACCTGGATGCACTCGACCGAGGGCGCGGCGCTGCAGCTCGACCCCGACCTCGCGGACGCGACCGCCAACGACACCGAGAGCAACTTCTGCGACGCGACCCAGCGCTACGGCAGCGGCGACCTCGGCACGCCGGGCGCGGCCAACACGCAGTGCCCGCTGATCCCGCCGGCCGGGACCTGCCAGGACGGCGTCAACCTGCGGCCGATCGTCGCGCCCGCGATCGGCAAGCTGGTGATCAGCGAGGTGCTCGCCAACCCGGCCAACGTCACCGGCTCGACCGACGCCACCCGCGAGTGGTTCGAGGTCACCAACGTCGGCGCCACCGCGTTCGACCTCAACGAGCTGATCGTCGGCCGGGTCGGGGCGGCCGGGGCGCCGGTGCGGTCGGCGCGCTGCATCTCCGTCGGCGCGGGCAAGCTGGCCGTGTTCGCGCGCCAGGCCGACGCTGCGCGCAACGGCATGCTGCCGCGGGTCGACGCCACGTTCAGCTTCGGCCTGGTCGACACCAGCGGCGACATCCAGATCGCCGGCCGGGACGGCGTGCTCGACGCCGTGCACTGGGCGCAGGTGACCTCGGGCGTCGCCCGGCAGGTCGATCCCGGCAAGCTGACCCCGGCGGCCAACGACGACGACGCGAGCTGGTGCGCGGCGACGGCGGCGTACGGCGACCTGTCGAACCTCGGGACGCCGGGCGCGGCCAACCACGCCTGCCCGTAGTCGGGGACGACGCTAGCCGCACGGCACGGTCGGGCACGCGCTCCACAAGCCGCGGCCCGCGGCGCGGGCCGCAGCCTCGACGGCCCCGAGCTCGGCGGCGCGATCGTCGCCGTCGGGCGGGATGTGCAGCAGGCAGGCGTAGCCGCGGTCGAGCAAGCTGCGGTTGACGTCGACGTCGCCGACCCGGACGTAGGCCAGGGTGCGGCCGTAGCGATCGTCGCACACGGCGTCGTAGCTCAGCTCGACGGTCTTGCCGAGCACGAGCGCGGCGTTGAACGCGGCGGCGCTGGCGCCGTAGCACGCGTGGTGGCCGTCGGTGGTCTCGGGCGCGTCGACCAGCAGGTAGCGGATCTTGCGGCCGCCGGTGACGACGATGGTGTCGCCGTCGATGACGCGCTCGACGGTCGCGGCGCGCGGGCCGCAGCTAGCTTCGGAGGCGTCGGGGGCGTCGGGGGCACAGGCCGCCAGGGCGAGGAGCAGGGCGCGCATGCCCCGCTATCGACCCGCGCCGGCGCCGGTTGCGCCCGGCGATCACGGGCCTTCGAGCGTCATGTCGCCGAGCTTGTTCTCTTCCTTCGCGGCCTCGTCGGCACCGTCGAGCTTCTTCTTCTGCTCGGTGATGTTCGGCCACTTCCCGGCGGTGGCCAGCTGGCCCTGGAGGTGCGCCGGCCAGCTGCCGCCGTCGGTGTCACCGGCGGCCTTGGCGCCGGACACGACCGCGTTGATGTCCTTGTAGATGGCCCACTTCGACGGCAGCTCGCTCTCCTCGAAGATCGCGGTCGCCGGGCACTCCGGCTCGCACGCGCCGCAGTCGATGCACTCGTCGGGGTTGATCGCGAGCGAGTTCTTGCCCTCATAGAAGCAGTCGACCGGGCACACGGCAACACAGTCGGTGTACTTGCACTTCACGCACGGGTCGGCGACGACGTAGGCCATGAGCGAATCTAGCCACATCTGGGTCGAACCCGGAAGCGATGGACGCAAAGATCGAGCTGTTGCACAGTGCGGCGCATGACCCGGTTCGGATGGCTGATCGCCAGCCTGGGCGTTGCCACGGCCTGTCAAACCGAGCGGCGGCCGCAGCCGGGCGACGAGCCGGCGGCCGTGGCGCCCGTCCAACCACAGGCCCCGGCCCCGCCCGCCGAGGCCCCGGCCGATCCGTACCGCGCCGACATCGAGAACCTGTGTGACTCGATGAACCGTTCGGGTGCCGAACAGCTGCCGCAGGGCGACCGGCAGCTCGCGATCGCCGGCTGGCTCGGGGGCCACATCCAGACCGCGGCCGCTCATCAGTTCTTGGTCCACATCCAGCCGCTGCAGGGCATGGCCAAGGCCGACGCGCTCGTCGCCGAGGCCCGCAAGGTCGGCCTGGCCGACTGCGCCCTCGCCGCCGAGTGGCGCGGCCCCGGCGCGGTCAACCCGCTGTAGGCGCCGGCGGCAGCGCCGTCGTCGCTTGCGCGCGCTGGACCATCGCGACGGCGCCGACAAGGACGACCGCGGCGACGACCTGCCACCAGGTCAGCGCCGCGCCGAAGCCGATCCACGTGATCGACACCGCGACCAGGGTCTGCATCATCTCGAAGTAGCCGGCGGTCGACGCCCGGGTCAGCTCGAGGCCCTTGAAGTAGATCACCAGCGGGATGCCGCCGGACAGGGTCGCGAGCAGCACCAGCTCGACGATGGTCTTGCCCGGCGCCGCGCCGGCGGTCGCCGCCGGCCACAGGTGCGCCGCGTCGAGCTCGCCCGTGCCGAGCAGCACGAACGCCATCGACACCAGGCCGAT
This sequence comes from Kofleriaceae bacterium, assembly GCA_036404335.1. GTDB lineage: Bacteria > Myxococcota_A > Polyangia > Haliangiales > Haliangiaceae > JABFXX01. Next base: position 673 of record DASWOO010000584.1, on the reverse strand, counting down.
GATCACGCGCAGCCCCGACGCCAGCAGCAGCGACATCTCGACCATGATCGCGCGGCCGGCCACCGTCGACAGGCCCCAGGCCAGCGCGCAGGCCAGCGCGTAGCCGGTCCCGGCGTCGATCGAGCGATCCGACCACAGCGTCACGCCGACCAGCGGCATGCCGGCGACGATCGCCAGCGCCGCCCACGGGAAGAACCCGCGCGCCAGGCGGTCGCGGAACAGCAGGCAGGCCGCCGTCGTCGACAGCACCGGCTGGATGTTGAGCACGACGTTCATCGTCGACGGGTTGCCGGTGGCCAGCGCCCGGGTGAACAGCACCGCGCCGACCGCCGAGCCGGCCACGCCCGAGAACACCAGCCAGCCGATCGTCCGCCGCGAGACGTGACGTAGCTCGCGCAGCCGCGGCAACACGAGGGGCAGCGCGCAGACCACGAGGATGACGTGCTCCCAGAACACCAGCACGTTGGCGCTGAACACCTTGTTCAACGGGATGCGCCATGCGCTCTCAGTGCCCCACAGCCCCGCACCGAGGGCAACGAGCCAGGGGCCGATCGGATGCTCGCGAGGCGTGCGCAACCCGGGAATGCTATCATCGTTGCGTGACGATTCGCCCCATGCGGTGCGCGGCCAGCGTCGGCCTGTTCGCGCTCGGCCTGCCTGCCCTGCTCGGCGG
>DASWOO010000583.1:0-3599 GCA_036404335.1 Kofleriaceae bacterium | reverse complement strand
CGACCGGCACGGCCGCCCAGCTCTACGGCTCGATCACCCAGGGCACCGCGGGCGCGGCCTGCTCCGGCACCGTCGCCGTGACCCCGCCCGGCGTCACCGGCCCGGTCACCGGCACCTGCGGCTGAGCTACGGCCGGCGCTTGGCGAGCAGCTCGTTCAGGTGCGAGCGGGTCATCTGCGCGAGGCGCGCCGCGGCCGAGACGTTGCCGCCGCTGCGGGTCAAGAGGTTGTCGAGGTAGCGGGCCTCGAAGGCGTCGACGAGCCGGGCGCGGGCTTCCTTGTAGGGCGTGCCGAGGTCGGTCGGGAAGGCCTCGCTGCGGCTGTGGTCGGTGTTGGGGCCGGGCACCGCGGGGGCCTCGCCCATGGCGACCGCGGCCTCGACGAGGTTGCGCAGCTCGCGGACGTTGCCGGCGAAGTGCTGGCGGGCGAGGGCGTCGAGCGCGGCGGGCGAGACCAGCTGCGAGACCGGCGCGTCCCAGCCGGCGTCGCGCAGGAAGTGCTCGACCAGGAGCGGGATGTCGTCGGGGCGGTCGCGCAGCGGCGGGATCGTCAGGGTGACCACCGCGAGCCGGTAGAACAGATCGAGGCGGAACCCGCCGCGGTTGACCTCGGCGCGCAGGTCGCGGTGGGTCGCGGCGACGACGCGGACGTCGATCGGCAGCTCGCCGCGGCTGCCGAGCCGGCGGACCCGGCGGCGCTCGAGCACGCCGAGCAGCGTGGCCTGGACCGTCGGCTGCAGCTCGCCGATCTCGTCGAGGAACACCGTGCCGCCGGTCGCGGCCTCGAACGCGCCGACGTGCGCGCGGTCGGCGCCGGTGAACGCGCCGCGCTCGTGGCCGAACAGCTCGCTCGCCAAAAGCGTCGGCGGCAACGCGCCGCAATCGACGGTGACGAACGGCCGGCCGCGACGCGGGCCGAGGTCGTGCAAGGCGCGCGCGACCAGCTCCTTGCCGGTGCCGCTCTCGCCGTGGACGAGGACCGACACGTCGCTCTGCGCGGCGCGGGCGATCTGCGCCATGACCCGGCGGATCGCCGGCGACCGGCCGACGATGCCGCCGAGCACCTCGTCGGTGTGGAGCTCGACCTCGATCGGCGCGGCGTCGCCGACCCGGATCGTGGTGTCGCCGACCCGGAGCTGGGTGCCGGGCGGCACCACCGCGCGCTCGAGGCGCAGGCCGCCGGCGAACGTGCCGTTGGTCGAGCCGTGGTCGACGACGAGGATCCCGCCCGGGCACGGTGCGAGCTCGACGTGGAACCGCGACACCGCGGGGTCGCCGAGCCGGACCCGGCAGCCGTCGCCCGTGCCGACCGTCAGATCGTCGCCCGAGACCCGCAGCCCGGTGTCGGGCCCTGCGGTGACCTCGACCGCCACCGACCGCACCGGCATGCGCTGCGTCCCCAGCTTGGTCGTCTGCATCTACGCAGAACTCTAGCATTGCCGTGTCTCGGGCTTGCTCGCGGCCGCGCGTCGGCCAAGCTGCCGCCATGCAGTTCCCGCTGTCGGTCCTCGATCTGTCACCAGTGGGCGCGGGCGTGCCGCCGAGCCAGGCGATCCGCGATTCCGTCGAGCTCGCCCTCGCCGCCGAGCGGCTCGGCTTCACCCGCTACTGGGTCGCCGAGCACCACAACATGGCGACGATCGCGACCTCGGCGCCCGAGGTCCTGATCGCCCACGTCGCGGCGAAGACCAAGACGATCCGGGTCGGCGCCGGCGGCATCATGATCCCGAACCACACGCCGCTGCGCGTCGTCGAGATCTTCCGCACGCTCGAGGCGCTGCACCCCGGCCGCATCGACCTCGGCCTCGGCCGCGCCCCCGGCACCGATCCGGTCACGTCGCGGGCGCTGCGCCGGTCCGACGACCCCGAGGTCAACCACCTGCTCGCCGAGCTGATCGCGTTCGAGCGCGGCGACTTCCCCGACCGCCACCCGTACCAGTCGATCGTGCCGATGCCGTCGGACGTCCGGCTGCGCTCGATCTGGATGCTCGGCTCGACCCTGGCGGGCGCGTCGATCGCCGCGCAGCTCGGCATCCCGTACGCGTTCGCCGGCCACTTCGCGATGCGCCACGCGCGCGACGCGATCGCGCACTACAAGCGCAGCTTCCGGCCGTCGGAGCTGCTCGACAAGCCGTACGCGATCCTCGGGATCACCGCGATCTGCGGCACCGACGACGCCGACGCCCAGCGGCTGGCCGCGCCGGTCAAGCTCGCGATCGTCCGGACCCGCACCGGCAAGCGCGCGCCGATCGCGACGGTCGAGGAGGCGCTGGCCTACGAGTACTCGGCCGACGAGCAGGCGATCGTCGACGACTTCTTCCTCGGCGCGGTGGTCGGCGGCCCCGACACCGTCGGTCCCCGGCTGCGCGCGACCCGCGAGGACCTCGCGGCCGACGAGCTGATGATCTCGGCGCTGGTGCCCAACCTCGACGCGCGGATCGCGTCGATCGAGCGGATCGCGAAGGCGCTGACCTAGCTCGGCCTGCAGTATCGTGGCGCCCGTGGCCACCGCCGAGCCCGTCCGCGCGCCGTCGCGCCTGGTCTATCCCGCGCTCGACGGCGTGCGCGGCCTGGCCGTCGTGCTCGTCATGCTGCACAACCTGACGATCCTCGAGGCGCGCGACTCGCTGGCGGCCAAGCTGTGGGTGTTCGTCACCGACGCCGGGTGGGTCGGCGTCCAGCTGTTCTTCGTGCTGTCGGGCGTCCTGATCACCGGGATCTTGCTCGACGAGCGAGGCCAGCCGCGCTCGTTTCGCGACTTCTACGTGCGCCGGGTGCTGCGGATCTTCCCGCTGTACTACCTGGTGCTGTTCGTGCGGTTCGCGATCCTGCCGCGGTTCCTCCCGGACACGGCGGCGCCGTTCGAGGTCGCGATCGGGTTCTGGCTCTACCTGTCGAACTGGACCGAGCTGCCGCTCGGCGCGATCAACGGCTTCGGCCACTTCTGGTCGCTCGCGGTCGAGGAGCAGTTCTACCTGGCGTGGCCGCTCGTGGTCCTGCGGCTGGGCGCGCGCGGCGTGGCCCGGGTGTGCTTCGGCCTGATCGCCCTGTCGGCCGCGGCGCGGATCGCGATCTGGGCGCTGGACGTCAACCCGCACTGGCTCTACATGTCGACGGTGGCCCGGGCCGACGCGCTGGCGTTCGGCGCGCTGGTCGCGATCGCGCTCCGCGACGATCGAGCGCGGGGCTGGCTCGTCCGGTTCCACCGCCAGGTCGCCGCGGCAGCCGGGGTCGTGATGATCGCGATCGTGGCCCAGGCCCACGGCCTGTCGCGGTTCAACCTGTTCGTCGAGACCGTCGGCTACTCGATGCTGGCGATCCTGTTCGCGATCGGCATCTCGCGAATCGCGCTCGACGAGTCGCGCCGCCGGCCGCGGTGGGCGATGAATCGCGCGCTGCGCGCGGCGGGCAAGTACAGCTACGCCGCCTATGTGTTCCACCCGCTGGTCAAGGTCGCGGTGCTGTACGACGCCCGGCCCTGGCTCACCGACCACGGGGTCTTCGACCACTGGTGGCGCGACGCCGGCTTCGTCGCCGCCTGCGGCGCGGCCGCGTTCGTCCTCGCGCGGCTCAGCTACCTCGTCCTCGAGGGCCCGCTCCT
>DASWOO010000582.1:0-1936 GCA_036404335.1 Kofleriaceae bacterium | reverse complement strand
ACCTGTGCCCGCACATGCGGCGCAACACGCTCGAGAAGCTGTACCTGGCGCTGCGCGATCTGCAGCCGCAGGTCGATGTCCCCGAGCCGGTGCGGATCCGCGCGCTCGCGCCGATCCAGCGGATGCTCGAGATGTCGGTGTAACGCGGCGCAGGTAATGGCCGATACGCGGCCACGGTTGGCAATTCCAGCCGCGATCGTGCGCAATTTCAGGGCGAGTAGAAAGTGGGAATGATCAGGCACCGCGTGCGAGTTCGCGCTGCGTGAGGCCGCTTGCGTCGTCGGTGATGGCCCTCTATCTTGGCCATCAGACAACGGACGCCGCAGCGGGATTCTGCGGCGCCGGGGCGGAGGGACACGATGGATACGCGCACTCGTCTCGAACGATGGCGGCTCGCAGGCAGGTACGAGGATAGCAGGGCGGTCGACCCCGACGGCTCGACCGCCGATCACGCTCACGCGGCGACCGAGCCGTGGTCAGCCGACGGCGAGCTGCGCCGGCTCGGCCGCTACCGCATCCTCGGCCGGCTCGGCCGCGGCGGCATGGGCGAGGTCCTGCTCGCCGAGGACCCGGCGCTGGGCCGCGGCGTCGCGATCAAGCGGATCCGGCCCGGCCTCGATCACGATCCGATGTTCCGCACCCGGCTGCGGCGGGAGGCCCGGCTCGCCGCGCAGCTGAGCCACCGCGCGATCGTGCAGGTGTTCGACCTGATCACCAGCGGCGGCGCCGACTACCTGGTCATGGAGTACGTGCAGGGCCCGAACCTGCGCGCGCTGGTCGCCGGCGCGCCGATGCCGGTGTTCGAAGTCGTGCGGGTCGCGGTCGAGATCGCCGACGGTCTGGCCTGTGCCCACCAGCAGCAGATCCTGCATCGCGACCTCAAGCTCGAGAACGTGCTGCTCGCGGCGGACGGCCAGCCCAAGCTCGCCGACTTCGGCATCGCCCGCCGGGTCCCCGGCGGCGACGACCGGGAGTCGCTGACCGGCGGCGCGCTGGTCGGGACCCTGCGCGCGATGTCGCCCGAGCAGCTGCGCGCGCCGGCCACGATCGACGCGCGCTCCGATCTGTTCTCGCTCGGCGTGCTGATCTACGAGCTGCTGACCGGGATCAGCCCGTTCGCGTCCGCCATCGACGCCGAGACCCTGCATCGCGTCCTCTATCACCGCCAGGCGCGGTGCTGCGACGTGGTCGGCGGCGTGCCGCGCGCGCTGTCCGAGCTGGTCGATCAGCTGCTCGCCAAGGCGCCGGACGACCGCCCGGCCAGCGCCCGCGCCGTCGGCGACCGGCTGCGCGCGCTCGATCTGACCGAGCTGCCGGCGCCGCGGTCGTCGAGCCCGGAGATCTTCGAGCACCGCGCGCCGACCGGCATCGCGGTGACCAGCGCCGCCGCCGGCTCGGGCGATCACCGCAGCTGGGCGCCGACCGAGCCCGCCGCCACCGGCTCGAAGATCCAGGCGCCGTTCGTGCTCGCCGAGATCCGCGCGCTGCAGGCGTCGATCTTCCGGCGCGCGCCCGAGGTGCGGACCGCGCTCGCGGTCGCGAGCCGGCTCGAGCACGACTACGACCTCCGCCGCAGCGACCTGTTCATCCCGGCGCTGGACACGTTCTGCGCCGTGCTCGCGCCGTTCTCGACGACGGTGCTGACCGGCACCTTGCGCCGCATCGGCTACGAGATCTTCCCGCAGTACATGGCGATCCGCGGCATCCCCGCGACCGGCGTGCTCGCCGCGCTCAGGCTGCGCCACGGCGCGGACCTCGTCCGCCTGATCTGCGACGCCTACGGCAAGTGTGTCATCGGCGCCGACGCCGGCGCCCTGACCGCTCACATCACCGGTTCGCTCGCCACGATCACCGACACGACCTTCATGCCATGCCAGCTCCAGATGGGCGTCTTCCTCGGCGCCGGCAAGCTGACCGGGCTCTACCACGACTCCGT
>DASWOO010000581.1:0-4883 GCA_036404335.1 Kofleriaceae bacterium | reverse complement strand
CGCGGCATCGGCCTCGATCTGGTGAGCGACGCCGCGCGCGCGCTCGGCGGCGAGGTCCGGGTAACGACCACGCCGGGCCGCGGCACCTCGATCGCGCTCGAGGTCCCGTGCGCGGTGCTCTCGGTCCCGGTCCTGACCGTGATCGCCGGCGACCGCACCATCGCGATCCCGCAGGCCGCGGTCCAGCGGGTCACGAGCCTCGCGCCCGGCGAGCTGGCGCGCGGCAGCCTCGCGGACGAGGCCGGCGCCTGCAAGCTGATCGCGCTCGCCCGCCTGCTCGACGCCCCGGTCGGCGTCCCGACCACCGCGGTCGTGCTCGCCGAGGGGACCACGCGCGCCGCGATCGCGATCGATCGCGTGGCGGCCATCGCCCAGCTCGTAGTCCGCCGGCTCGCCGCGTCGATCCCCGCCTCGCCCGTGATCGGCGGCGTCGCGCTCGACGCCGCCGGCGAGCCGCGCCCGGTGCTCGATCCCGCCGCGGTCATCGCCGCGGTCCACGCGCTGCGCCCCCAGCCCGGCGACGCCCCGCCGCGGCCCCGGCCGATCCTGGTCGTCGACGACTCGCTGACCACGCGCACGCTCGAGCAGAGCATGCTCGAGGCCGCCGGCTACGAGGTCGACGTCGCGGCGTCCGCCGAGCTCGGCCTGGCGCGCGCCGGCGAGCGCGACTACGGCCTGTTCCTCGTCGACCTCGAGATGCCCGGGCTCGACGGCTTCGGCTTCATCCAGGCGATCCGCGCGCGCGGCCCGACCCCGGCGGTGCTGGTCACCTCGCGCGACACCCCCGCGGACCGCCGGCACGGCGCCGAGGTCGGCGCCCAGGGCTACCTGATCAAGGGCGAGCTCGACCAGCACGAGCTGCTGGCGCTGGTCGCGCGGTTGCTCGCATGACCCGGGTCCGGGTGCTCGTCGTCGACGACTCGCTGACCGTGCGCAAGCGGATCGCCGAGATCCTCGCGGCGGCGAGCGAGCTCGAGGTCGTCGGCGAGGCCGGCGACGGCCGCACCGCGATCGACATGGTCCGCGTGCTGCGGCCCGACGTGATCACCCTCGATCTCGCGATGCCGGATCTCGACGGCCTGTCCGCCACCGAGGTCATCATGGCCCAGACCCCGACGCCGATCCTGATCGTCTCGGCGTCGCGCAACCGCGGCGAGCTGTTCCGGACCTACGACGCGCTCAAGGCCGGCGCGGTCGACGTGCTCGACAAGGACGAGGCCGACCCGGCGTGGGAGGAGCGGTTGATCGCCTCGGTCCGCATGGTCGCGCGGATCAAGGTCATCACCCACCCGCGCCACCGCCTCGGCCAGCTCGCCCGGGCGCGGTCGAGCGAGCTGCCCCGGATCCCGCCGAGCTCGCTGATCGCGATCGGCGCGTCGACCGGCGGACCCGGCGCGCTGGTCCACGTGCTGTCCGCGCTGCCCGCCGACTTCGCGGTCCCGGTCGTGGTCGTGCTCCACATCGACGACTCGTACGCCACCCAGCTCGCCGGCTGGTTCGCGCTCCAGCTCGGGCGCGGCGTCCGGCTCGCGACCCCCGGCCCGCTCGCCCCCGGCATCGTCATCGCCCCGCCCGGCCGCCACCTGATCGTCCAGCACGGCGCCCTGGGGTTCTCGTCGGGCCCGCCCCGCCACCACTGCCAGCCGTCGATCGACGTGCTGTTCGAATCGGTCGCGCTCGACTACGGCGCGCGCGCGGTCGCGTGCCTGCTGACCGGCATGGGGCGCGACGGCGCACAGGGTCTGCTCGCGATCCGGCGTGCGGGTGGGCTCACCATCGCCCAGGACGAAGCCACGTCGGTCGTGTACGGGATGCCCCGTGAGGCCGTCGCGTGCGGCGCCGCAATTCACGTGCTGCCGCTTGGCGAGATCGGGCCTACCATCAGATCATCGGGTGGACCGCGATGAGCACGATCCTGATCGTCGACGATAGCCTCACGGTCCGCATGGACCTGGCCGAGGCGCTCAACGACGCCGGCTTTCACACCGCGCTGTGCGGGACGATCGCCGACGCGCGGATCGCGTTGCGCACCCAGCCGATCGCGCTCGCGATCCTCGATATCCAGCTGCCAGATGGCGACGGCGTCGAGCTGCTCGCCCAGATCCGCAAGGACTACACGCTCGGCGAGCTGCCGGTGCTGATGCTGTCGACCGAGGCCGAGATCAAGGACCGGATCCGCGGCCTGCGCGGCGGCGCCAACGACTTCGTCGGCAAGCCCTACGACACGCACAACGTGATCTCGCGGATCCGCCACCTGATCGGCGGGCCGCCGGTCCGCGACCTGGTGCTGATCGTCGACGACAGCTCGACGTTCCGCGGCGAGCTGTCCGACGCGCTGACCAGGGCCGGGTTCGTCACCGCGGTCGCGACCAACGGCAACGAGGGCCTGCGGCTCGCGGCCAGCATGCGGCCGACCGCGATCGTCGTCGATCACGAGATGCCCGACATCGACGGCGCCAGCGTGATCCGCCGGCTGCGGCTCGACCCCGGGCTGCGGACCACGCCGTGCCTGCTGTTGACCGCGTCGAGCCAGCGCGAGACCGAGGTCCGCGCGCTCGAGGCCGGCGCCGACGGGTTCATCCGCAAGGACGACCTCGACCTGATCGTCGTCCGGGTCCGCGCGCTGCTGCGCTCGGTCGGGCCGCTGCGCGGCGACGCGAACAGCCTGCTCGCGCCCAAGCGGATCCTCGCCGTCGACGACGACCCCGACTACCGGATGATCCTCGGCGACCGGCTGCGCAAGCGCGGCTACGACGTGGTACACGCCTCGTCGGGCGAGGAGGCGATCCAGCTGCTCGCGGTCCAGCACGCCGACTGCATCCTGCTCGACCGGTCGATGGCCGGCATCGGCGGGGTCGAGACCTGCCGCCGGCTCAAGGGCTCGCCGATCGGCCGCAACACGCCGATCATCATGCTGACCGCCAGCGATCAGCGCGACGCGGTGATCGAGGGCCTGACCGCCGGCGCCGACGACTTCCTGTCCAAGGCCGGCGGGTTCGACGTGCTGACCGCCCGGATCCAGGCGCAGATCCGCCGCAAGCAGATCGAGGACGAGCAGCGCGCGGTCCGCGAGCAGCTGCTGCGCAGCGAGCTCGACGCCGCCGAGGCGCGCGCCGCCCGCGAGCTGGCCGAGACCAAGGCGGTCGCCGCCGAGGAGCTCAAGCGGACCAACGAGGACCTGGCGGCCGCCAACCGCGAGCTCGAGGCGTTCAGCTATTCGGTGTCTCACGACCTGCGCGCTCCGCTGCGCACGATCAGCGCGTTCACCCACGCGATCATCGTGGACCTCGGCGACCAGATCGGCGACCGGGTCGGCGACCACGTCCGCCGCGTGCTGTCCGCCACGTCGCGGATGTCGGACCTGATCGACGCGCTGCTCGAGCTATCGCGGATCAGCCGCTCGCCGATCGGCCGCCAGAAGGTCGACCTCAGCCACCTGGCGCACGCCGCGTGCGAGGAGCTGGCGCGGCGCGAGCCCGCGCGGACCGTGATCGCCGACATCACGCCTGGCATGCTGGTCGGCGCCGACGGCCGGCTGATGCGGATCCTGCTCGACAACCTGCTCGGCAACGCGTGGAAATTTACCGGTCGCGTCGGGGCGCCGCGCGTCGAGGTCGGCCGCGAGGACCGCGACGGTGAGCCTGTATACTTTGTACGCGATAACGGCGCTGGATTCGAGATGTCGCAGGCCGACCGACTATTCACGCCATTTCAGCGATTGCACTCTGATGGAGAATTCCGCGGTACCGGAATCGGCCTGGCGACGGTGAAGCGCATCGTCGAGCGCCACGGCGGGACGATCTGGGCCGAGGGTGCGGTCGGCGCCGGTGCGAAGATTTCGTTTACAATTCCGCCGAATCGCTAGCCGCCTTACTCCGGTTTTTCATAACGCGGTGAACAATGCGTGAGGCGCTTGCGACCCAGTTAACAACAGCTCTATGTTGGCCGAACGGGGTCGGTAACGGTCGCTTAGGTGCAGAGAGAAACCGCTGCCAATTCGCCCCTGCAGCTGCTGGTTGCAGAGGACTCGGAGGATGACTTCGAGATCCTGCTGCGCGAGCTTCGTCGGGGAGGCTACGCCGTCACGGCGCAGCGCGTGAAGTCGCCGGCGGAGCTCGAAACCGCGCTCACCCAGGCCTGGGACCTCGTGATCTCCGACTGGATCATGCCGGGGTTCGGCGGCCTGCAGGTGCTCGAGGAGGTCGCGTCGCGCGGCCTCGATCTCGCGTGCATCATCGTGTCGGGCACGCCGGGCGAGGAGCCGGCGGTCGAGGCGCTGCGGGCCGGGGCGCTCGACTTCCTGTCCAAGGACAAGCCGCGGCGCATCGTGCCCGCGGTCCAGCGCGCGCTGCGCGAGGCGGCCGACCGCCGCGCCCGGGTCCGGATCGAGCGCGAGCTGCGGCTGTCCGAGGAGCGCTACCGCGCCGGGTTCGAGCTGGCTCCCGAGCCGGTGCTGGCCTACGACCTCGACCGCCGGCTGATCCTCGACGCCAACGCCCAGGCGATCGAGCTGTTCCAGTGCTCGCGCGCCGAGCTGCGCTCGCTCGACCTCGACGCGCTGAGCTCGAGCCGCCAGCCCGATGGCCAGACCTCGGTCGCCGCGCTCGACCAGTACATCTCGCGCGCGCTGGCCGGCGAGAGCCCGATCTTCTCGTGGGTGTTCCAGCGCAAGAGCCCCGAGGAGGCCGGCGCGCTCGAGCTGATCCCGACCGACATCCGGATCATCAACCTCGCGACCATCGGCCGCAACCTGGCGCAGATCAACATCGTCGACCTGCGCGAGCGGCTGCGCGCCGAGGAGATGCGGCGGCGCAGCGCCGAGCTCGAGCTGCAGAACCGCCGGATCCAGGAGGCCAGCCGGCTCAAGAGCGAGTTCCTCGCCA
>DASWOO010000580.1:0-8987 GCA_036404335.1 Kofleriaceae bacterium | reverse complement strand
ACGCCGCTCAGCGTGCCCATCGCCAGGCCGCTCAGCACCAGGCCGCCGCCGACCACGCGGCCGGGGTCGAACGACACCGCGAACAGGCTGCCGGCCACGCCGCCCCACAGGACGCCGCTGTTGAACAGCGCCGCGTCGCCGGTCTGGATGTGGGTGGCCTCGCCGATCAGGTAGCCGGCGATGCCGGCGACCACGACGCTGGCGCCGATCACCGGCTCGAGCACGCTCTGGCGATCGGTGAACAGCAGGACCTCTCCCGCGCCGAGCACGCCGCCGCCGAGGGTGGTCGTGATCGTCAGGTTGCTGGTGCCGAGCGCGAGGTGATCGGGGAAGTAGAAGATGCTGCCGAGCAGGCCCGCCGCGCCGCCCGCCGCCGCGCCGAGCGCGGTCAGCCCGGTGTTGTGGAAGCCGTAGAGTAGGCCCGCGGTCGCGATCGCGCCGGTGCCGGTGGTGTAGGCGATCAGCTGGCGGCGGCCGGTCTGGCGCTGGGCGACGAGCTCGACCTGGACGCGCTGGACCTGGTTGGCGAGCACGGCGACCTGGCGCTTGTCGGTGACCCGGCCGGCGGCCTCGCTGGTCAGGGTATAGGTGTTGCCCGCGAGCTCGACGTCGATGTGGCCGATGCCGACCAGGCGATCGCCGAGGAAGATCCGGGCGTCGGGCGGCGAGACCTGCATCTCGAGCCGGCCCTTCTGCGCGACCAGCGGCACGAAGTAGGTGTACGGCTTGCCGATCTTGACCTCGATCGCCTGGCGCCGGGCGACGTAGCCGTCGAGCTCGGTGGTCAGGTCGTAGTGGCCGGCGACGACCTCGATCGTGTCGCCGGCGCGGGCCAGCGCGGCCACCCCGGCGGCGTTGCCGATCGTGATCTGCGCGCCGGGCGGGGTCGACTCGACGTAGATCTTCGCGCGCAGCTTGCGCAGGACCTCGACGCGCCGGGCGACGTTGGCCTTGTCCTGCTGGGCGTCGGGCTTGGCGTCGGCCGGCACCGCGCGGACGTAGCGCTCGAAGTAGGCGACGGCGCGCTCGTAGTCGAGGTTGCGCTCGTAGGCCTGGCCGATGTCCTTGAGTAGCGAATAGAAGCTCGGCACCAGGCAGTAGCCGTAGACCAGCTCGCGGACCGTGCCCTCGTAGTCGCCCTGGGCGTACAAGGTCGCGCCGCGCTCGTAGTGCTCGTAGCCCTGCTTGTCGATCTCGGCCCTGGCCAGATCGATCTGCTTGCAGTCGTCGATCTCGAGCATGGGCTCGAGCATGGGCTCGGGCGCGGGCGCCGCGTGCGCGAGCCGGGCGGTGCCCAGCGCGATCGCGAGGACCGCGGCGATCCTCACGGCTTCTTCGAGAACGGGTTGCCGTGCAGCTCGCCGCCGGACTTGTCGAGCTTGTCCGGCGCCGGGTCGGGCTTGCCGGCCGGGACCGGCCTGGACGGCGGCGGCGGCACGAGCTTGGGATCCAGCTTCTTGAGCTTGAGCGTCGGGATCCGCTTCTCCTGGAACGTGTTGAACTGGAAGTGGCGGTCGTCGTAGCCCTCGAGCGTGGCGACGCCGTCGAAGAAGTGGTCGTGGACCACGAGCTTCAAGGTCAGCGGCGCGACGCCCTTGTCGAGGCCATCGAGCTGGATCTCGGCGCCGGGCGGATCGGTCTTGATCGTGACCTCGATCGTCTCGGCCTCGGGCGGCGGCAGCGCGGCGTCCGGCGGCGGCGCCGCGTCCGGCGGCACCACGAGCGGCACCTGGCGGCGCTCCTTGCGCTCCTGGATCACCTCGTTGCCGCCGACCAGCATCACCACCGTGGTCACGACCGCCGCGATCACCACGGCGATCAGCGCGATCCACACCGCGATCTTCAGCGGGCTCTTGCTCGACGCCCGCTTGCGGCTCGTCGGCTTCTTGCGCGCGCCGCTGCCGCGCATCCGCTCGGCCGACCGCGCCGGATCATCCTGCAGCGCGGTCAGGTCGGCCAGCAGCTCGCTCGCGCTCGCGTAGCGCTCGCGGCGATCCTTCTCCATCGCCCGCAGGATGATCGCCTCGAGCTCCTCGGACAGCTCGGGCCGCAGCTCGCGCGGCGGGGTCGGCTCCTCGTTGAGCACCTGGGAGATCACGCTCAGGTAGTTGTTGCCCGAGAACGGCACCCGGCCGGTCGTCGCCTCGTACATGATCACGCCCAGCGCGTAGATATCGACCCGGGCGTCGAGCTCGTCGTCGCCGCGCGCCTGCTCGGGCGACATGTACAGCGGCGTGCCCAGCACCATGCCGGTCTGGGTCAGCCGCGGCTGCTCCTCGGCCTCGTCGCTGGCGCGCAGCGACTTCGAGATCCCGAAGTCGACGACCTTGACGAAGTCGGCGTCCTTGCGGCGCAGCAGGAACAAGTTCTCCGGCTTGATGTCGCGGTGGACGATGCCCTTGGCGTGCGCGGCGACCAGCGCCGACGCCGCCTGTGACGCGATGCGCAGGATCCGCGGCTCGGGCAGCGTGTGGTCGCGGCCGAGCAGCTCGGCGAGCGACTCGCCGTCGAGGTACTCCATGACGACGAACGTCCGGCCGTCGGCGGTCGAGCCGAAATCGTTGAAGTCGATGATGTGCTCGTTCTGACAGCTCGCCGCGAGGCGGGCCTCTTGCACCAGGCGCTGCACGAGCGGCTCGCGCTTGGCATACTTCTCGAGCAGGACCTTGACCGCGATCCGCTTGCCGATCTTGGTGTCGGTGGCTTCGTACACCGCACCCATGCCACCTTGCCCGACCTGGCGCGTGACCAGGTAGCGATCCATCAGCGTCGCGCCGACGAGCTCGGCCGCGGAGGGCTCCTCGCTCGTCGATCCGGTCGCCGTATCCTCCAGCGACGTTTCGGCGAGCTCGGGCCGGCCCGCGTCTGGTTTGCCACCCAAACCTGTGGACATTGCTGTCTTTGCCGATCCTATCACACAACACGCACCACGCCGCCTCACAGCTCCGGCTCCGACGTCTTGATTTGCCGACGAGGCCGGGCTATGAGGCCGCAACCAAAGGAGACTCCGTGGCGAATCACAAAGTGGCTGATCTCAAGCTTGCCGATGCTGGCCGCCTCCGTATCGACTGGGCCGAGACCCGGATGCCGGTGCTGATGGCGCTGCGCGAGAAGGGCTTGAAGGACAAGCCGCTCGCCGGCATGAAGGTCGCGGGCTGCCTCCACGTCACCAAGGAGACTGCGGTCCTGATCCGGACGATCATCGCCGCGGGCGCCGAGGTCAGCTGGTCGGGCTGCAACCCGCTGTCGACCAACGACGAGGTCGCGGCCGCCCTCGCCGCCGACGGCGTGTCGATCTACGCCTGGCACGGGCTGTCGACCGAGGAGTTCTACTGGTGCATCGAGCGCACGCTCGACTTCAAGCCGACCCTGACCCTCGACGACGGCGCCGACCTGATCTTCACCGTGCACAACAAGCACAAGGAGCTGATCAAGGACGTCATCGGCGGCACCGAGGAGACGACCACGGGCGTCCACCGCCTGCGCTCGATGGCCGACGACGGCAAGCTGATGTACCCGGTGATCGCGGTCAACGACAGCGAGACCAAGTGGGACTTCGATAACGTCTACGGCACCGGCCAGTCGTCGCTCGACGGCGTGCTGCGCGCGACCTCGGTGCTGATCGCCGGCAAGACCGTCGTGACCGGCGGCTTCGGCCACTGCGGCCGCGGCGTCGCCGAGCGCGCGCGCGGCCTCGGCGCCAGCGTGATCGCGACCGAGATCAAGCCGACCCAGGCGCTCAAGGCGCTGCTCGAGGGTCACCGCGTGATGCCGATGGACGAGGCCGCCAAGCACGGCGACATCTTCATCACCGCGACCGGCATGAAGGACATCCTGGTCAAGCGCCACTTCGAGGTCATGAAGGACGGCGCGATCGTCTGCAACACCGGCCACTACGACTGCGAGATCAACCTCGGCGATCTCGAGGCGCTGTCGAAGGGCAAGCGCACCGTGCGCCCCAACTGCGAGGAGTACACCCTCAAGGACGGCCGCCGGATCTACGTGCTCGCCCAGGGCCGCCTGGTCAACCTCGCCGCCGCCGAGGGTCACCCGAGCGAGGTGATGGACATGTCCTTCGCCAACCAGTACCTCGCGCTGTGCCGGCTCGCCAAGGAGGGCCGCTCGCTCGACAAGAAGGTCTACGAGCTGCCCAAGGAGCTCGACCAGGAGATCGCCGGCATCAAGCTGTCGTCGATGGGCGTGGCGATCGACAAGCTCACCAGCGAGCAGGTCGCGTACGCCAGCGACTACAGCGCCGGCACCTGAGTCAGGGGCAGGCGACGTCCGCGAGGCAGCGCTGGGCGTCGCGGTCGCACTTGTGAGAGCTGCAGTCGAAGCTGCTGACGCAGCTCTCGCCCACGCCGTGCAGCGCGTGGCATAGCCCGGTCGAATCGCCCTCGGCGATGTCGCAGCGGGTGGCGGGCGCGCAGTCCGAGCTCGTGCGGCACGGGCCGTCGAGCGGGGTGCCGCCCGAGCAGTGCCGGGTGTTGTCGCACGTCAGCACCGCCGAGCAGTCGCTCTGCGTGGTGCACGGTGCGCCGTCGATCCCGGCGGCGGTGCACAGGTGCGTGTCGGGGTCGCAGCGGTCGTTGGTGCGCTGGCAGCCGTCGACGTCGCAGGTCTGGCCCTCGGCCGGCAGGCTGCCGCACGTGCCCGAGAGCAGGCAGTACAGGCCGTCGGCGCACTCGTCGAACGACTCGCAGCTCGCGTTGGCGCCCTTGAGCGGCATGCACGTGTGATCGACCTGATCGCAGTACGACGCCGCGTCGCAGGTCGCGGTCTCGCAGGACGCGCCGGCCGCGGCGAGCGCCGGTGCGGTGCCGCCGGCGCAGGTGCCGGGGCAGCACGCCTGGTCACACGCTGGGGCCGGACAGCGCTGCGACACGCACTCCTGGTCGAGCGTGCACGCGCCGCCCTCGGCCACGGTGCCCCGGAAGATGGTCAAGCAGGCCTCCGGCCGCGCGCGATACGCGACCGCGGTGACCTCGCAGGCCGCGTCGGCGATCGCGGCAAAGCACGCGCGCGCGGCGTCGCCATCGAAGATCACCTGGCCCGCGTCGACCGCCGCGGCCAGCGCGACGCTGGTCGGGATCTGCGCGATCGCCGGCTCGCAGACCTCCACGCTCGACACCAGGCCGCAGCGCACGAATTGCTGGCACACCGCGTCGAGCGCCTGCCGATCGACGTCCGCGAGCGCGACCGGCGGACCGTCATCACCGCCGCAGGCCGCGATCGTCAGCGCGGCCACCAGCCATAACGTAGTCTTCACCGTTCCAGGTCATCACGCGACCCCCGCGATCGCAAGCCCAGATCTGGTATGGAGTCGACTCATGAAGCTGCATGCCGGTCTTTGCACAGTGCTCGCCCTGGCGGCATGCGGCGGGCCCCACCACCGTCCGGACACCGGACAGGCGCCCCCGGTCATCGTGCCGGTGACCCCCGCCGAGCTGTCGCCGCCGCCGGATCCGACCAAGGAAGCGCGCCTGGCGTACGCCAACCCGGGCGGGATGTGGATGCCGCAGCAGATGACCCTGCCGATCCACGTCGAGACCTTCAAGCGGCTCGGCGCCGAGCTCGAGGCCCAGGGCCTGGCCGATCCCGCCGCCGCGCCGCTCGACGCGGTGGTCTGGCTCGGCGGCTGCACCGGCTCGTTCGTGTCCGATCAGGGGCTGGTCGTCACCAACCACCACTGCGTGCAGCAGGCGCTGCAGGTCAACACCTCGAAGAAGGACGGCCGCAACCTGATCGAGGACGGCTTCCAGGCCAGGGCGCCCGCCGACGAGCTCAGCGCCGGTCCGGGCGCGCGGATCTACGTCGCCCAGGCGTTCAAGGATGTCACCGCCGAGATGCGCGACGGGCTCGACAAGATCAAGGATCCGGTCGCGCGCAAGGACGCCGCCGAGCGCCACCTCAAGGCGCTGCTCGCGGCGTGCGAGAAGGACCGGCCGGGCATCCGCTGCCAGATCCGCGGCTACTTCAACGGCGCGCAGTACATCCAGGCCGAGAACCTCGAGCTGCGCGACATCCGCCTGGTCTACGCGCCGCCGCGCTCGGTCGGCAACTACGGCGGCGAGGTCGACAACTGGAACTGGCCGCGCCACACCGGCGACTTCTCGTTCTATCGCGCGTACGTCGGCAAGGACGGCGCGCCGGCGGACTACGCCGCCGAGAACGTGCCGTACCGGCCGCGCAGCCACCTGGCGATCGCGACCACGCCGCTGGCGTCGGGCGACTTCGTCATGGTCATGGGCTATCCGGGCTCGACCCAGCGCACGCGGACCGCGGCGGCGACCCACCACCAGATCGAGTGGGAGCTGCCGTACACCATCGAGTACCAGAAGGAGCGCTACGCGATCGCCGAGACCCTGGCGAAGGACAAGACCGAGACGGGGTCCAAGGCCACGGTGCTCAAGCAGCAGGTGCAGAACGTGCTCGCCAAGAGCGTGGGCATCCTCGCCGCGCTCGAGCAGAGCCAGCAGCTGCTGTCGAAGAAGGACGCGGTCGACCAGCAGATCAAGGACTGGGCGGCGCGGCCGGGCAACGAGGCCCAGGCCAAGGCGATCGCCCGGCTCGAGCAGCTCGGCGCCCAGGAGCGCAAGACCGCGCGCGCCGACTTCGACCGCCGCCAGGTGTTCGAGGCGTCGCGGCTGTTCGCGGCGGCGCTGGCGATCACCCACTGGGCCGACGACCGCGCCAAGCCGGACGCGCAGCGCCGCGCCGGCTACCAGGACCGCGACCTCGCGCCCGCGCTCGCCGCGCAGAAGCAGCTGGCCCGGACCTACGACCGCGGGCTCGATCGCGCCCTGCTCCGGCTCGCGCTGGTCCGCGCCGCCGCCCTGCCCGCGGCCGAGCGGCCGTGGCTGACGACGATCCTGGGCCTGCGCCGCGGCAACACCCCCGACGAGCCGGTGATCGATCGGGTCCTCGACACCTGGTTCACCGACCCCGCGCTCGAGAGCGAGACGCTCCGGCTCGAGCTGCTCGAGCACGGCACCACCGCCGCGCTGCGCGCCTCGAAGGACCCGATGATCCAGGCGGCGCTGCGCGCGTGGCCGATCATCAAGGCCGACGAGGTCAAGAGCGACGCCCGCCAGGGCGAGCTGCTGCTGGTCGGCTCGTCGTACGTCGAGGCGATGAAGGCGGTGCTCGGCGGCCAGCTCGCGCCCGACGCTAACTTCTCGCTGCGGATCTCCTACGGCACCGTGCGCTCGTTCAACCCCGGGTCGTCGACCCCGGCCGACGCGCCGTTCACCTACGCCTCGCAGATCCTCGCCAAGGACAAGGGCGTCGAGCCGTTCAACGCTCCGCCGGCGCTGCTCGCCGCGATCAAGGCCCGCCAGTTCGGCAACGATGCCGGCAAACCCCGGGCCGATCTGCCCGTCGACTTCCTGACCGATCTCGACACCACCGGCGGCAACTCGGGCTCGCCGATCGTCAACAAGCGCGGCCAGCTGGTCGGCCTCGAGTTCGACTCGACCCTCGTCGGGATCTCGAGCGACATCGTGTTCAACCCCGAGACCGCGCGCGGCATCGGCGTGGATATCCGCTACCTGCTGTGGCACCTCGCGCTCGCGCACGGCGACCACCTGCTGCGCGAGCTCGGCATCACCGCGCCGTGACGAGCGCTTGCGCCGCGGGCGGCGCCAGGCGCTCGCGGGTCAGCCCGACGTAGCGGGCATCGGCGTCGCCCGCGATCCACGCCCGGCCCAGCCGCGCGGCGACGACCGCGGTGGTCCCCGAGCCGACGAATGGATCGACGACCAGCTGGCCCGGCGCGCTCGACGCCTTCACCAGCTTCTCGATCAGCGCCTCGGGCTTCTGCGTCGCGTGCGGCGTCTTCTCGGCCATGCCGTTGCAGATCACCGGCAGCTCGATCACGTCGCGCGGCTTGGCGCCCAGCGGGTTGGGCTGCCACGTGTCGCGCCGGCCGTGCTCGCCGCCGTACTGCGACGATGTCGCCTGGATTCGCGCCGGGTAGCGCGTGGTGTGGCCGTTGTACGGGATGCGGATCGCGTCGACGTCGACCTTGGCCGCGGCCTTGCGCAAGTGCAGGATCGACTCGTGCGACCGGCCCCAGTCGCGGCCGAGGTTGGCCTTGTTGCGGTAGTACCAGACCAGCCACCGGCAGCTCGCGAACCGCCGCGCGCTCCGCGCCTTGACGTCGGCCAGGTTCTCCGAGAACCCGCACACGTAGGCCGAGCCGTGCGGCGCGAGCACCCGCGCGACCTCGGCCAGCCACTGGTCGCACCACGCCAGGTAGACCTCGAGCGACTCGAACTCGTCCCACTCGGCCTTGTCGATCGCGTACGGCGGATCGGCGACGACCAGATCGACCGAGCCGTCGTCGAGCTTGCCGAGCAAGGTCAGCACGTCGGCGTGCCACAGCTCGCCCCGCGGCGCCCCGCGCGTCACCAGCGCGACCGTCGGGCCCGGGCCGCGCAGGTCGTGCGGCACGGCGAGCTCGCGGACCACGCGCGTCGGACGCTTCGGCACGCCGGCACGCTAGCCCAGCCCTCTGACGGTGCTAGCTTGCCCCGGCGATGGCCGCCCAGATCCACCCCACGGCGATCGTCGAGCCGGGCGCGAGGATCGGCGACCGCGTCCGGATTTGGCACTGGGTGCACGTCCTGGGCAGCGCGGTGATCGGCGACGACACCTCGATCGGCCAGGGCTGCTTCGTCGGCGCCGCGGTCATCGGCCACGGCTGCAAGATCCAGAACCATGTCTCGCTCTACGACGGCGTCCACCTCGACGACGACGTCTTCCTCGGCCCGTCCTGCGTGTTCACCAACGTCACCCACCCACGCGCCCACGTCTCGCGCAAGCACGCCTACGCCCCGACCCGCGTCGGCCGCGGCGCGACCATCGGCGCCAACGCGACCATCGTCTGCGGCACCTCGATTGGCGCCTACGCCCTGATCGGCGCCGGCGCCGTCGTCACCCGCGACCTCGCCGCCCACGCCCTCGCCGTCGGCGCCCCGGCCCGC
>DASWOO010000579.1:0-8557 GCA_036404335.1 Kofleriaceae bacterium | reverse complement strand
TGATCGATCAAGCGTCGCGCATCGTCAGCCGGCTCGACCCCGGCGCGGTGCCGCGGCTGGTCGCGAGCCGCGACAGGTCGCGGCCCAACCTGATGCCGCCCGCCGAGCCGCGCCCGGCGCCGGCGTACCCCGAGCCGGCACCGGCGCAGGCGCAGGCGAGCCGGGCGGACCAGGCGCTGCCGACCGCGCCGGACGGGCCGCGCGCCCGGCGGACGTCGAAGCCGTCGGAGCCGGTGCCCCAAGTTGCCCCGGGCGGCGCCCCGGGCGTCACCCCGGGCGGCGAGCCGCGGCGCCGGGGGGCGGTGCCGACCGGCCCGGTCGCGACCGGCTCCGCCGACAGCCTCGGCGGCAGCGCGCTCGACGTGCCGCGCGCCGGCCTGCCCGGCTGGCTGATCGGGCTGACCTTCGTCTGCATCGCGCTGTTCGTCGCCGGCTTGGTCGTCTACCTCCGGCGCGATGCCGGCGCGACCAGCCCGACGCCGGCTCCCGCGCCCGCCCCCACGCCGGCGCCAGGCTCGGGCTCGGGCTCGGGCCGGGACTCGTGGGGTGGCGTGGCGCCACCGGCCGGCGTCATGATCGCCGTCCGCAAGGCCGATGGCTCGCCGTGGTTCTACGTCGACCCCAAGCCGGTGACCGCGGCGCGGTTTCGCGAGCTGTTCGGCGGCCACAAGCAGGACGGCGCCGCCGGCGCGCCGGTCGTGATGATCTCCTACAACGAGGCGCGGTCGTACGCCGAGACCGTCGGCGGCCGGCTGCTGACCAGCGATGAGTGGGACTCGGCGATGACCACGCCCGGGGTCGCTCCCGCCGACGGCCTGCGCGAGTGGGTCGAGTCGCCCGGCGACAAGAAGGCCGTCCGGGCGCGCGGCGTGGTCGAGATCCGGCCCGACGCGGCGCAGAACGACGTGACGTTCCGGATCGCGATGCGCCTCACCGGTTCGCCGTAGGCGATATAGTCCCCGGCGATGACCGACGTCGATCGGCTGGTGGACCTGATCACCCAACGCGTGCAGGAGCGGCTCGGTGCGCCCGGCGCCGCGCCGTCGGCCAAGCTCGCGCTGGTGCCGCGCGACCGGGGCGAGTGCAACGACGACGGCGCGCCCGGCGAGGACTGCACGAGCTGCGGCGTGTGCGTGGTCCGCCGGCCGTGGTCGGTGCGCGCGATGGAAGGCGCCGGCGCGATGCGGGTCGGCGCGCCGCTCGGCACCGGCGCGGTGCCCACCGAGCTGGCCCGGCTGATCGACCACACCCTGCTCAAGCCCGAGGCCACGCGCGACGAGGTCGTCAAGCTGTGCGAGGAGGCCCGCAAGCATCGGTTCGCCTCGGTGTGCGTCAACACCACCTGGGTGCCGCTGTGCAAGGCGCTGCTCGCCGGCACCGACGTCATGGTCTGCGCGGTCGTCGGCTTCCCGCTCGGCGCGATGGCGCCCGGCGCCAAGGCCTACGAGGCGCGCGAGGCGGTGCGCCAGGGCGCCCGCGAGATCGACATGGTCATCAACATCGGCGCGCTCAAGTCGCGCGACTACGAGACCGTGTTCGAGGACATCTGCAAGGTCGTCAAGGCGTCGGGCTCGGCCGGGGTCAAGGTCATCCTCGAGACCTCGGCGCTCGACACCGAGCAGAAGATCATCGGCTGCACCCTGTCGAAGCTCGCCGGCGCGGCGTTCGTCAAGACCTCGACCGGGTTCGGCAAGGGCGGCGCCACCGTCGAGGACGTCGCGCTGATGCGGCGGATCGTCGGCCCCGACCTCGGGGTCAAGGCCTCGGGCGGCGTGCGGACCGCCGAGGACGTCGTCAAGATGGCGCAGGCGGGTGCCACCCGGATCGGCGCGTCGGCGTCGGTCGCGATCGTCAGCGGCGCGACCGACATCAAAGACGGTAAGGCCGGCAAAGACGTCAAGAAAGCGGGCGGTTACTGATGTTGCCAGTTGAGCTGATCCGCAAGAAGCGCGACGGCGGCGTGCTCGCCGAGGCCGAGCTGCGCGGCTTCATCGCCGGCGTGACCGACGGCAGCATCCCCGACTACCAGATCGCCGCGATGCTCATGGCGATCCTGTTCCGCGGGCTCGACGACGCCGAGCTCGCGGTGTGGGCCGACGCGATGACCCGCTCGGGCGACGTGATCGACCTGTCGGCGATCGCGCGCGCCAAGGTCGACAAGCACTCGACCGGCGGGGTCGGCGACAAGATCTCGATCCCGCTGGCGCCCGCGGTCGCGGCGTGCGGCGTCGCGGTGCCGATGGTCTCGGGCCGGGGCCTGGGCCACACCGGCGGCACGCTCGACAAGCTCGAGTCGATCCCGGGGTTTCGCATCGACCTGCCGGTCGAGCAGTTCATCCAGCAGGTCGACGAGCTCGGCGTGTGCCTGATCGGCCAGACCGCGCGGATCGCGCCGGCCGACAAGCGGCTGTACGCGCTGCGCGACGTGACCGCGACCGTCGAGTCGCTGCCGCTGATCGCGTCGTCGATCATGTCGAAGAAGCTCGCCGAGGGCATCGACGGCCTGGTGATCGACTGCAAGGTCGGCCGCGGCGCGTTCATGAAGACGATCGAGCAGGCGCGCGCGCTGTGCGGGCTGATGCGGCAGATCGGCCAGCGCAACGGCAAGCGGATCACCTGCGTGCTCACCGACATGAACGCGCCGATCGGCCGGACGATCGGCAACGCGCTGGAGATCCGCGAGTCGATCGAGATCCTGCGCGGCGGCGGGCCGCGCGACACCCGCGAGCTGACCCTGGTGCTCGGCGCCGAGATGCTCGTGCTCGGCGGCGTGGCCAAGGACGCCGACGACGGCCGCGCCCGGATCGACCGGTCGTTGACCGACGGCAGCGCGCTCGAGGTGTTCCGCAAGGTGGTCGCGGCCCAGGGCGGCGACCCCAGGGTCTACGACTCGCCGGGCAGCGTGCTGCCCAAGCCCAGGCACCGCGACGAGCTCGGCCTGCCGTCCGGCCGCGTGGTCGCCATCGACAGCCAGGCGCTCGGCATCGCCGCCTTGATCCTCGGCGCCGGCCGGCAGCGGGCCGAGGACAAGGTCGACCCGGCCGCGGGCCTGGTCGTCGACGCCTACGCCGGCGAGCTGATCGCGCCCGGCGCGCCGCCGCAGATCATCCTGTGCCACAACCTCGACGCCGGCGACGCCCGGCTGGCCGAGGCGCGCAGGATGATCGAGGGCGCGTTCGAGATCCAGCCGGCCGACGCGCCGCATACCGCGCCGCCAGAGTCGCGCGTGCTCGAGGTGATCCGATGACCGAGCTCGGCCTCTACGACCGGGTCATGGCCGCGGCCGACGCCGTCCGCGCGCTGGTGCCCGAGCCTCCGGACGTCGGCCTGATCCTCGGCTCCGGCCTCGGCGGGTTCGCCGACAGCTTCGCCAGCCCGACCGCGATCGCATACGGCGACATCCCGCACTTCCCGACGTCGCACGTCGCCGGCCACGCCGGCCGGCTGGTGCTCGGCGAGCGCAGCGGCGTGCGCTGCGTGGCGATGCAGGGCCGCGTCCACATGTACGAGGGCCACAGCGCGGCGACCGTCGCGTTCCCGGCGCGCGTCCTGATCGCGCTCGGCGCCCGGACCCTGATCATCACCAACGCCGCCGGCGGCGCCAACCCGAGCTGGCCGCCCGGCACGCTGATGCTGATCCGCGATCACATCGACCAGCTGCGCGACCACGCGCTGCGCGGGCCCAACGACGAGCGGCTCGGCCCCCGGTTCCCCGACATGACCACGGCGTACGCGCCCGAGCTGCGCGCGCTGGTCAAGCGGGTCGCCGCGGCCCACGCGATCCCGCTGGCCGAGGGCGTCTACGTCGCCAACCCCGGGCCGACCTACGAGACCCCGGCCGAGGTCCAGATGGCGCAGCGCCTGGGCGGCGACGCGGTCGGCATGTCGACGGTCCCCGAGGTGGTCGCCGCCCGCCACATGGGCGCGCGGGTGATCGGGATCTCGTGCATCACCAACCTCGCGGCGGGGATCACGGGTGAGGCGCTGTCGCATGCCGAGGTCACCGAGACCGCCGCGCGGGTGCGGACCACGTTCGAGCGCCTGCTCGATGTGATCTTGGCCGAGCTCAAGTCTTCGGGCGCGCTCGCATAAGTCGCGCGACCGCGCGCCGTGGGCTATGCAAGAGCCACGGACATGAGCGACACCAAGCCACTCGAGGCCGAGGCGCTCGCCGCGCAAGGCCGCGCCTACGCGCCGTACTCGAGCTTCGCCGTCGGCGCGGCGATCCAGATGGACGGCCAGCGGTTCACCGGCGCCAACGTCGAGAACGCGTCGTACGGCCTGGGCGTCTGCGCCGAGCGCACGGCGATCTTCGCCGGGGTCCACGCCGGCTGCAGGAACCTCGAGGCCGTCGCGGTCGTGACCTCTGCGTCGCCGCCGTCGTCGCCGTGCGGCGCGTGCCGCCAGGTGCTGCTCGAGTTCGCGGCCGACCCGGCCCAGGTCGTCGTCACGGCGATAAACCCGGCCGGCGAGCGCCGCAGCTGGACCCTCGCCGAGCTGATCCCCGACGGGTTCTCCGGCCGCGAGCTCGGCCGATGACCCGCACCGACGAGCTGATCTTCCGCGGCGGGATGATCCTGACGATCGACGCCGAGCACCACGTGGTGACCGGCGACGTCGCCCTCGCCGGCGGCGCGATCGTCCAGGTCGGCGGCCACTACACGCCGCGCGGCCGCGACTACGCGATCGTCGACTGCACCGACTGCGTCGTCATGCCCGGTCTGGTCCAGGGCCACGTCCACATGTGCCAGACCCTGGCGCGCGGCCGCGCCGACGACATGGAGCTGCTCGACTGGCTGCGCACCGTCGTGTGGCCGTACGAGGCGTCGCTCGATCCCGAGGCGATGACCGCGTGCGCCGAGCTGGCGTGCGCCGAGCTGCTGCTCGGCGGGACCACGGCGATCCTCGACATGGCCACGGTCCACCACACCGATCAGGTGTTCGCCGCGGCCGAGCGCGCCGGGCTGCGCGCGACGATCGGCAAGGCGATGATGGACGCCGACGACCCGCAGATCCCGCCCGGGCTGCGCGAGTCGACCCAGGCCTCGCTCGACAGCTCGGCCGGGCTCATCGATCGGTGGCACGGCGCGGCGGGCGGCCGGCTGCGCTATGCCTACGCGCCGCGGTTCGTGCCGTCGTGCAGCGACGAGCTGCTGCGCGAGGTCGGGGTCCAGGCCCGCGCGCGCGGCGTGCGGATCCACACCCACGCCAGCGAGAACCTCGGCGAGGTCGCGCTGGTCCGCGCCCGGTTCGGCAAGGACAACATCGAGGTCCTCGACGACTTCGGCCTGCTCGGCGACCACTGCTGCGTCGCTCACTGCATCCACCTGTCGGACGCGGAGCGCCGGCTGCTCGCCGCGCGCGGCGCGCACGTCTGCCACTGCCCGTCGTCGAACCTGAAGCTGGCGTCGGGCGTGTGCCAGCTGCCGGAGCTGATCGCCGCCGGCGTGTCGGTCGCGATCGGCGCCGACGGCGCGCCGTGCAACAACAACCTCGACGGGTTCCTCGAGCTGCGGCTCGCGGCCCTGCTCCACAAGCCGCGCTCGGGGCCGCGCACCCTGCCCGCGCCCGAGGTCGTCCGCATGGCGACGCTAGGCGGCGCGGCGGCGCTCGGCCTCACCGACGCCATCGGCTCGCTGGAAGTCGGTAAGCGCGGTGACGTGATCGCCGTCGATCTCGGCGCGCTGCACACGGTGCCGACGAAGAGCCCGTGGTCGGCGATCGCCTACGCCGCGCGCGGCACCGACGTCCGCCACGTCGCCGTGGACGGCGCGCTGGTCGTGCGCGACCGCCAGCTGGCGACGCTCGAGCTGCCGCGCGTCCGCGAGGCGGCGCGGAAAGCGGCGACCCGGTTATTTGGATAGCTGAAGCCGATCCCAGAATCACGTACGCAGTCGACTGATATTGGTTTTCCTAGACGCATTGAAATGTGCGTGGTACGTACCGCGAACGTTCGTCATGTGTTTGCCTCGTCAGGCATTCCCAAGGGGAGAAGTCAACCGTTGATGAATCCAGCGACTAACACCGAGCCTGGTCCCGAGCTTCCGACGGCCGTGGCCTACGCGATCGGCAAGGCCTGGGCCCAAGACGTGGCCAATGCGCTGTACGCGCAGGGCCGGGCCGCGATCGGCGCCTGGCCTGGCACCCTGCGCGAAGCGCGCTCGCGCGTGCTGATGGGCATTCCGGCCGCGCGCAGCCCGAGCTTCGAGATCGAGGCGCTCGTGGGCCTCGCCCGCGCCTGCAACGACGCCGCCCGCCGCGCGTGGGACGATCTGGCCGAGCCCGATCCCGAGCCGTAGCCGTCCACAGCGCCGTCCCCTGGGCCGGCGCGTTTCCCGTTAGCAACCCGGCGAGGGGCCGGGTATCTTTGGGAAAAGCGATGCTGCTGACGCGCGAGGAAATGACGTTCGACTTTGGCGGCGCGAAGCTGGAGCCCGCGCGCGACGGCCAGCTGCTCGAATGGATGTTCAACCAGTTCCTCTACGGCGAGGTGACCGGGATCCAGGTCGGCCACTGGCTGTACGACGCGCCCGACCTCGAGGCCGCCAAGTTCCTCGCGCGCCAGTCGCTCGAGGAGATGCAGCACGTCGATAACTTCCTGCGCATCATGGCGATGCTGGGCTGCAAGCCGAAGCCGGCGCACCCGGCCGTGCGGTTCCTGGCGACCGGGATGATGGGCGGCTCGTGGTCCGAGCACGTCGCGCTCGAGATGGCGCAGGGCGAGGGCTTCGTCCTCGGAGCGTTCTACGCGGTGATCGACACGCTCGACCACAAGCCATCGGTCGATATCCTGCGCCGCGCGGTCAAGCAGGAGGAGCGCCACGTCGAGTTCGGCGAGCAGCAGACCCGCAAGGCGATCGACGGCAAGCCGTGGCTGCGCCGCCGGCTGCTCGGCCTGGCGCTGGTCTCGATGTGGGGCGTGGCGCGGCTCGCGCGGTTCATGGAGACCCGGCTGCCCAAGGACCACCCGGTGATGCGCCACCTGCCGGCGTTCCTCGCCCACGCCAACGTGTGCGCCGAGCTGCGGCTGCGCCGGATCGGCGTGCTCGACCGGCCGCTCGCCGAGCTGTCCGGCGCCGCGCGCGCGCTCCTGGTCGCCGAGGCCTACGGCGGCAAGGCGGTGGGCGGCCTGGCGTCGCTGATCACGCTGCCGCTGCGGCTGCTGCCGCTGTGGCCCAAGAAGAAGCGGCTGACCGATACCTACCTGCGCGACGCGCACATCACGGGCTACGCGCTGCCGCCGGGGACGCCGGAGCTCGAGGCGCAGCCTCAGGAGTAGGCGCCGCGTCGGCGGCCGGCCGGCCGTCGCTGCAGTCGAGCCGGGTCGAGGCCTTGGGCGCGAACGCCAGCAGGTGCCCGAACCACGGCAGGCTGATCGGCCGCGCCGCCGGCCGCGCGCTGCCGAACACCCGCCGGGTCAGCTGGTCGGCGGTGACCGGCTGCGAGACGTGGCTCTGGACCAGCGTCCACCGGCAGTCGGCGTTGCGCGCGGCGGCCTTGCTGTCGGTCCGGCCGCCGGCGGGACCGCAGGCGTCGTCCTCGCGGGGCTCGCGGGCCTCGCCGGGCACGCCGGGCACGGCGCCGCGCTTGGCGTGGCGCTTCTCGAACACGTGGGTGACGCGCAGCGTGACGGTCTCGGGCGGCGCGCCGTTCTGCGACGGGACCTCGGCGCGGTAGCTGCCGATCCAGTACGCGACGGTCGCGGTCGCCGGATCGCGGCCGACGATGCCGAGCCGGCGGTCCTCGAGCCGGCCGTCGGGCAGCTTGACGTCGACCACGTGGCGGCCGTGCCACTCGTCGCCAGCGTCGGGTCCCAGCGCGATCGCCAGCGGATCCTGGGCGACGACCGAGGCGTCGTGCGGCGCGTGGAACAGGCCGCGGCCGAGCACGCCGGACAGCTCGTCCTTGAGGTCGACCGACGAGAACGCCGAGGGCAGCTTGCGCGGCGCCGGCGCGACGCCCGGCGCGAGCGGCCAGCCGAACGACATGTGCTCGAAGATCGTGATCCAGCGATCGCCGTCCCGGGCGTACAGCGCGGTGACCCGCAGCGGGATCACCGCGACGCGGCCGCAGACCTCGAGGCGCCACGACAACTCGTCGGACATCCAGCCGGCGTTCTGGTCGAGCGCGATCTGGATCGCCAGCGCCTTGGACCGGACCTCGGCGCGGGTCGCGAAGCTCGCGTCGAGCGGCCAGCGGTTGGGGCGCCGGGCGGCGGCGGGGTCGCCGGACAGCACGACGTCGAGCGGGCCGGCGCCGATCCGGGCGGTGCCGATCCGCGCGTCGATCATGCCGCTGTCGAGCTCGGGCGGCTCGTCGCGATCGTACGAGGTCAGGATGTCGTCCTGCAGCTCGCTGTACAGGTGCGCCAGGTGGCCGCCCTCGTCCTCGGTCGGCGACACGCCGGTGATCCGGTTCGGCTTGCGGACCGGGACGGGCGCGCAGCCGATGGCCCCGCAGGCTGCGATGGCCGCGCAGGCTGCGAGCCCCAACGCGAGGACGGACGCGAGCGAGCGGGTCATGGCTGCGGCTCCAGGTCGGCCGGGGTGTCGACGTC
>DASWOO010000578.1:0-5169 GCA_036404335.1 Kofleriaceae bacterium | reverse complement strand
GTTCGGCGAGCCGCGGTGGCGGCGCGATCACCCGGTCGACGGCAACGACGTGATCGCGGCGCTGCTCGCGTTGCACGACGCGATCGATCGCCTGCACCGGCTCGGGGTGGTGATCGGCGACTGCAACGATCTCAACGTGCTGGTCGACGGCCGCCGCGTCCACCTGATCGATGTCGACAGCTACCAGCTGCCCGGCCACGCGTGCGCGATGTTCAGCGAGCGGTTCGTCGACCCACGGCTGTGCGATGCCCGGCTGCAGCTGGTCCGGCCTCACGACCCGGCGAGCGACTGGTACGCGTTCGCGATCATGGCGTTCCGCTCGCTGTTCGGCGTGTCGCCGTGGGGCGGGGTGGCGCGGCGGTGCAGCGGCGTCGCCCGCGTGGTCCAGCGGATCTCGGTCTACGCCGCCGGCGTGACCTATCCGCGCGCGGCCCGGCCGCTGGCGATCATCCCCGACGAGCTGACCGGCGTGTTCCGCGGGATCTTCGAGCGCGACGAGCGCGGCGTGTTCCCGCGGCGCGCGGTCGAGGCGGTGACGCTGCGGCGGTGTCCGCAGTGCGGCGACGAGCACGCCCGGCGGCGCTGCCCGGGCTGCGCGACGCTGATCGCCCCGCCGGTCGCGGTCGTCCACGGCCGGCTGCGCACGGAGGCGATCGCGCCGGACCAGGTCGCGCTCGGCTACGAGGTCTCGGCGACCACGCCGATCCGGCTCGACGGTGGCCTCCTGGATCGCCCGGTCGCGCAGGGCCCCGGGCTGCGCGCGCCGATCGGCCGGGTCCTGCCCGGGCTGACCCGGGCCTGGGTCGGCGCCGGGCTCGGCGTCGGGCTCGGCGTCGGGTTCGGCGTCGGGTTTTACAGGGCCGGCGGCTACGCGGTCGGCTTCGTGTTCCGCCCCGAGCACGGCGTGCTCGACGACTCGGTCGCGCTGCCGGCGATCCGCGGCCAGCTGATCGCCGCGCACGCCACCGTCGGCGCCGACCGGGCCTGGCTGTGGCTGACCTGCGCGGCCGCGGGCCGGATCGCGACGACCTGCGTCGTGATCGCCAGCGACGCCCGCGTGCTCGCCAGCGAGAGCGTCACCGACGCGCCGTGGCTCTCGGGCATCACCGGCGCCTGCGCCGCCGGCCCGCACCTCTTCGTTCCCACCGACGACGGCGTGGTCCGGGTCGAGCTCGCGCAGGGCGCGATCGTCCAGACCCGCCGGTTCGCCGAGACCGCGCCGCTGATCGCCGCGGGCGATCGCCTGGCGCTCCACCCCCACGGGCTCGATGCGATCCGTCGCCACGACGCGATCCGCATGTACCTCACCTGAAGGATCCCCCATGCCGACCAAGTCATTCCCCGTTCCCAGCTGGTTCGATCCGCGGCGCGCCGCGGACTACGGCTACCGGCCCGACGCCCAGGCGCTCGCGAGCGCCGCGGCCGACTGGCGCAAGCAGCACGCGATCCGGCCGTCGGCCGCCGACGAGACCCGCGTCCACCTGCTGCTGATCGACGTCCAGAAAGACTTCTGCTTCCCGGAGGGCACGCTGTATGTCGCCGGCCGCTCGGGCACCGGCGCGATCGACGACACCCGGCGGATCGCCGAGCTGGTCTATCGCAACCTCGGCGTGATCACCGACATCACGACGACGATGGATACCCACCTTGCCTATCAGATCTTCTTTCCCAGCTTCTGGCTCGATCGCGGCGACGCCCCGCTGACCCCGCACCGCGTGGTGACCGCGGACCAGATCGCCAGCGGCGAGGTCCGGCCCAACCCCGGCGTCGCCAAGTGGCTGTGCGGCGGCAACTACACCTGGCTGTGCAAGCAGGTCCTGCACTACGCGCGCGAGCTCGAGCGCGCCGGCAAGTACCAGCTGTACCTGTGGCCGCCGCACTGCCTGCTCGGCTCCGACGGCCACGCGCTCGCCGGCTCGATCCACGAGGCGCGGCTGTTCCACGCGTACGCGCGGACCGCGCAATCGCACGTCGAGGTCAAGGGCGGCAACCCGCTGACCGAGAACTACTCGGTGCTGCGGCCCGAGGTCCTGTCGCGGTTCGACGGCGCCGCGCTGGCCCAGCGCAACACCGGCTTCGTCCAGACCTTGCTCGCGGCCGATGCGGTGGTGATCGCCGGCCAGGCCGCGAGCCATTGCGTCAAGAGCACGATCGACGACCTGCTCGGCGAGATCGCCGCGAGCGATCCCAGGCTGGCGTCGAAGGTCTACCTCGTCACCGACTGCATGTCCGCGGTCACCGTGCCCGACGGCCAGGGCGGGCTCGCCGCCGACTTCACGGCGCAGGCCGAGGCCGCGCTGCAGAAGTTCGCCGACGCCGGCATGCATCTCGTC
Organism: Kofleriaceae bacterium; assembly: GCA_036404335.1. Classification (GTDB taxonomy): domain Bacteria; phylum Myxococcota_A; class Polyangia; order Haliangiales; family Haliangiaceae; genus JABFXX01. The sequence continues at coordinate 2,836 of DASWOO010000578.1, read as the reverse complement.
ACCTCCACCACGCCGATCGCGAGCTGGCCGGGCCTCCGGCTGTAGGGAATTGCCGATGTCGAACAACCATGATGATGATGTGAAGAAGCTGCTCGGCGACGCCCACGACCAGGGCGCGCTGTCGGCGCGGTCGCACGCGACGCTCGACGTCGTCGACGTCGGCCAGCAGATCCAGGCCGGGCTCGGCGTGGCGATCGATGACATCACCGCGAGCGAGGTCGTGCTGGTCACGCTGATGCCGGACGACTCCGGCTCGATCGCCGCGGCCCACAACGCCGGCGCGGTGCGCGACGGCCACAACTTCGTGCTCGACGCGCTGCGCTGCTCGAAGCAGTCCGGCGAGGTCCTGGCCCACACGCGCTACCTCAACGGCCACGTGCTGTTCCCGTACATCGCGCTCGATCACGCGGTGAAGATGACCCCGGCCAACTACACGCCCGACCAGGGCACGCCGCTGTACGACCAGACCGCCGTCGTGCTCGGCACGGTGATCGCCAAGTCGCAGGAGCTGGCGCAGGCCGGGATCGCGGTGCGGACGGTCACCCTGATCATCACCGATGGCGCCGACGCCGGATCGCGGCGGGTCCGGCCGGCGGACATCAAGTCGCTGGTCGACGATCTCCTCGCGCAGGAGCACCACATCGTCGCGGCGATGGGGATCAGCGACGGCAGCACCGACTTCCACCAGGTGTTCCGCGCGATGGGCATCCCCGATCGCTGGATCCTCACGCCGGGCAACAGCGCGAGCGAGATCCGCCGCGCGTTCGCCGTGTTCTCGCAGTCGGCGATCCGCACGTCGCAGGGCGCCGCCCAGCTCGGCGGCTTCGCCAACTAGCGCGCGCACATCGACGGCAGGCGGGCGGCGACGCGCCGCCGCGGCGGGCATCCAGCGCAGAGTTTGCTACCATCGGTGCGTGACGCGCATAGCTGCGACGCCGGTGCCCCGGCTCGATACCCGCGATCGGCCGCGGGTCGCAAAGCAGCTGGCGCCATGAGCTGGCTCGCCTGGCTCGCGTTCGCGGGCGGCCTGCTGCTGCTGTTCGCGGTCGCGAGCGCCTATGTCCAGCGCCTGCCGATCTCGACGTCGGCGCTCTACCTCGCGCTCGGCATCGCGCTGGGGCCCTCCGGCTTCGCGGTGCTCGACATCGATCTGTCGGGCCACGCGGTGTACGTCCAGCGGATCACCGAGCTGGCGATCGTCATGGCGCTGTTCTCGGGCGGGCTGCGGCTGCGCCTGGCGTGGCGCGATCCGGCGTGGCGGCCGGCGTTCCTGCTCGCCGGGCCGGTCATGGTCCTGTCGATCGGCGCGGTCGCCGCCGGCGCCCGGCTCGTGCTCGGCCTGCCGATGGACGCCGCGCTGCTGCTCGCCGCGGTGCTGGCGCCGACCGACCCGGTGCTCGCGAGCGCCGTCGCGGTCAAGGACGCCGCCGACAACGACGGCATGCGCTACGCGCTCAGCGGCGAGGCCGGGCTCAACGACGGCACGGCGTTTCCCTTCGTCGTGCTCGCGCTGGCCTGGGGGGCGCACGGCGGGGCCGGGGCCTGGCTCGTCGGCTGGGCCGCGGCGAAGATCCTGTGGGCGGTGCCGGCGGCGCTGGTCGTCGGCTACGTGCTCGGCCTCCTGGTCGGCCGGCTCGCGATCGGCATGCGCAGCCGCGCGCGCGACGCCGCGGCGCCCAACGACTTTCTCGCGCTCGCGCTGATCGCGCTGGCCTACGTCGCGGCGGAGCTGATCGGCGCGTGGGGGTTCATCGCGGTGTTCGCGGCCGGCGTCGGCCTGCGCGCGGCCGAGCACCGCGTCGTGCTCGACGCGCCCCACCCCGACATCGACGCCAACAAGGACATCGACAACGCCGACCACCCGCCGGCCGAGCAGCTGGTCGCGGCGGTCGTCGAGCCCGAGGCGCTGGCCCAGCCGGCGGTGGCCGCCGGCGTGCTGGTTTCGCAGATCCTATCGTTCGGCGACACCGTCGAGCGGCTCGTCGAGATCGCGCTGATCGTCGCGGTCGGCAGCGTGCTGGTCGACCACTGGGACACCCGCGCAATCCCGCTGGCGGCGGCGCTGTTCCTCGTCATCCGCCCGGCCGCGACCGTGATCACGCTGCGCTGGACCCGGACCACGTCGAGCCAGCGCTGGCTGATCGGCTGGTTCGGCGTGCGCGGCATCGGCAGCCTGTACTACGTCGCCTACGCGTTCCGCAACGGCTTCGCCAGGGACGGCGCGTCCGAGATCGCCGACCTCGCGTTCTCGGTGATCGCGCTCAGCATCGCGATCCACGGCATCACCGCCCAGCCGCTGCTGACCTGGTACGCCAAGCAGCTGGCCAGGGCCGACGCCGCTCGCTGACTACGGGCTCGCCTTGCACTGCGCGACGCGCTGGACGTTGACCTCGCCGGACACCGGGTCGATGGTCGCGATGCTGCCGTTGGCGGGCGTGCCGGCGATGACCGCGAGCCGGCCGTCGCCGAGCTTGAGCAGCGCGCTCTCGCCGGGGTTGCCCATCGCCGTCGCGCTGGTCGAGCCGTCGGGCGTCCACAACGCGCTGGTGTCGATCGTCTTGATCAGCTTGCCGCGCGCGACGTCCTGCAGGACCAGGCGATTGCCGTTCTCCTCGAGGAATGCCCAGGTCGTGCCGGCGACCTGGACGTGGGCGTTGCCGTACGAGCCGAACTCCTTGCCGCCGACGTTGGCGAGCTTGCGGCCGCGCAGGGTATAGAGCGCGGCGCGCGCGGCCGGGCCGGTGCACGTGCTGGCCGAGACGTAGATCGAGTCGCCGACCAGATCGACCTCGCCGCAGCGGAACTCGCCGCGCGCGTAGAAGAACGCGGCGGTGCG
>DASWOO010000577.1:0-2059 GCA_036404335.1 Kofleriaceae bacterium | reverse complement strand
CGCCGAGCTGGGGCAGCGCCTGCTCGACCTTGTGCAGCAGCGCCGTGGCGCGCGACGCTTCGTTGGCATCGAGCGCGAGCTGGGCGGCGCGCAGCCGGAGCGCGGCGACCTCGCCGGCCGAGGCCACGCCGTCGATCGCGGCCGCGCGCTGCTCGAGCGCGGTGGCGGCGTCGGCGAGCTCCCGGCGGCGGGCGGCGCCGATCACCAGGCCGAGCGTGCGGCGCGGGTCGTCGGCGGCCACGGTGCCGGCGGCCTGGGTGGCGAGGTCGGCGAGGATCGACTCGTGGCGCTGCGGATCCTCGCCGGCGACCAGCCGGGCGCGGCGCAGCGCGAGGCTGGCGGCGGCGAGCGGCAGGCGCTCCGCGCGCTGGGCGCGGACGAGGGCCTCGCTGACCAGGCCGGCGTCGCCGAGCCGGTTGGCGAGCAGGATCGCGGCGGCGTGGGCCGACGGCGAGCTGCCGCGCTCGAGCACGCGCTCCCAGGCGTCGAGCGCCGACGCCGTGGTCGTGACCAGGGCCGCCCGCGCCGCGTCGTCGCCGGGCTCGACGCCGGCGACCGCGCCGACCGCCTCTTCCCAGGCCAGCGCGCTGCGCAGCTGGGCGACGTCGCGGTCGAGCTGCTCGCCCGGATCGTCGGCGAGCTCGGCGAACAGCTTGGCGCGCTCGGTCCACTTGCCGGCGGCGGCGAGCGCCTCGCCCAGCGCCTCGGACAGCGCGATCGAGCCCGGGCGCTCGGCCCTGCCCTGCGCCAGCGCGTCGATCGCGGCGTCGAGCTGGCTCTGCGCGATCATGCCGTACGCCGCGCGCAGCCGGGCGCGGTCGCGCGCCTGGTCGACGGCGATCGCGAGGTCGACGTCGATCGCGGCCTGGGTCGCCTCGGCGGCGACGTGCGCGGTGCGCAGCTGGGCGGCGGCGTAGTCATCGCCCGGGTCGAGCGCGAGCGCGCTCGCCCACAGCTCGGTGCCACGGCTCGGATCGAGCTCGGCGGCGCGGGCCGCGGCGTACGCCCGCTCGGCGTTGGAGCCGGCGTTGTGCGCCCAGTGGATGTACGCGTTGGCGGTCTCGATCGGCTCGGCGCCGCCGTCGAGGTGCGCGGCGGCGAGCCGGGCGACCAGCGGGTCCGACGGCGACGCGGTGATCGCCAGCATCGCCGCGGTCTGCGCCAGCTGCGCGAGCTGGCCGCCCTCGGTCCACTGCTGGGCGCGCACGGCGGCGGCCGACGCGGTGATCGGATCGGTGGCCTCGACCTGGCGCGCGAGCTCGAGCATCGCGCGCGACGCGGCCTCGGGCTGGTGATCGGCGGTGGCCTGGCGGATCGCGCCGAGCAGCGCGGCGAGCGCGGTCGGATCCGACTCGGCGGCGGCGGCGAACCAGCCGGCGGCGGCGCCGGTGTCGTTGTGGTGGGCGGCGAGCGCGCCGCGGGCCGACTGCAGCGCGGCGCGCAGCTCGGTGTCGGTCACCGCCTGCGCCAGCTGCTCGAGCGCGACGCCGAACTCGTCGGCGCGGCCGTCGAGGAACGCGAGCTCGAGCTGGGCGAGCAGCGCGCGGACATCGGACGGCGCCTGATCGAGCAGCTCGCCGGCAGCGACGCGCGCCAGATCCTGCTCGTTGCTCGCCATCATTAGGTCGACGCGGTAGTGGCCGAGCGGCCGGCGCTCGAGCGCGCCGGCGACCGCGATCTCGGCGTCGAGGTGGCTGATCGCCTCGCCGAGGTCGCCCGCCTGGCGCGCCAGGCGGCGCAGGCCGCGCAGCGCCGGGGTGGCGCGCGGATCGAGCATCAGCGCGGCGTCGTAATGGCCGCGGGCGCGGTCGAAGTCGGTCAGCCGCTCGCACAGCCGGCCCGCCTCGACCCGCAGCGCGGCGGACGCGGCCCCGTCGTCGACGGTCAACAGCTCGCGCTCGTAGACCAGCAGCGCCTGCGCCGAGGCCTCGTCGAGCGTGGCGGTCGGCAGCGGCGCGACCTGCTCGGGCCAGGCCTTGCCGATCGCCTCGAGGTCGAGCACCGGCTCGAGCTCGGCGGGGCCGTCGGCGGTCGGCACGGCCACCGGCATCGCCACGCG
>DASWOO010000576.1:0-18061 GCA_036404335.1 Kofleriaceae bacterium | reverse complement strand
TCAGCCCCGAGCGCGCCGCCGCCGCGCTCGGCGTCCCGCGCGCGTCGCTGTATCGCCTGATCGATCGCTCGGCGCGCGTGCGCAAGGCGTCCGAGCTGACCGCCGACGAGCTCCGCGCCGCGCACGCCGCCGCGCACGGCGACGAGGCCGCGATGGCCGCGCGCCTCGAGGTCTCGGTGCGCGCGCTGCGCCGGCGGATGGGCGAGCTCGGCCTACGTCCACCCAAGGCTCCCCAGGACTAGCGCGCGCCGTCGAAGCGCACATGCGGGAGAAATATTCGCAGCACGCAGTCGAGTCATTCCAAGCACTTGCCTGGATGCGCTGCGTCATCTCGCGCGACGCCCGTCACGCAACCGCGGAATCTGCAGGACCGTGAACTGCGGATCTCGCAGTCGCCCGCGCCGGCCGGATGCAAGTGCCCGGAACCCCGATTGGCCAGCTTCGGCACGCCGGATGCTCTACGTCTGGTCATGATGAAGAAGCTGCTCCCCATCACCGCGCTTGTCCTCGGACTCTCGAGCGGAGCCGCCCTCGCCGACCGGGTGGTGGTCGAGCACGGCCGCCCGGCTGCCCGTCGCGAGACCGTCGTGGTCCGCGAGCACGGTGGCTACGGCTACCACGGTGGCGGCCGGGTCGTGGTTCACGAGAACGTCGGCTATCGCCGGCCGATCTACATGAACCGGCCCGTCATCCGCGAGCACTACTACAACTACCACCGCCGGCCCGGCTTGATCGTCGAGGAGTACGGCCCGCGCCCGGGCTACATCTGGGTCCGCGGCCACTGGGGCTGGAACGGCGGCGAGTGGATGTGGACCCCGGGCTACTACAACCCGATGTGATCACGTCCTAGCTGCTTGGCGAGACCGCCCGCCGGGTAACCGGCGCGGCGGTTTTGTCGTATGCATGGCGTATGTCCACGTCGCGTTCTGGATTCGATGTCACGCCGCTGGCGCCCGATCGCGTGACCGCGCTCGCCGAGAGCTTCTCGGCCGAGGAGCGGCACGTGATCCTGCACCAGGGTACCGAGCGGCCGTTCTGCGGCCTGTTCCTCGATAACAAGCAGACCGGCACCTACGTGTGCCGGCTGTGCGGCCTGCCGCTGTTCAAGTCGGACGCGAAGTTCGAGTCGGGCACCGGCTGGCCGAGCTTCTTCCAGCCGTTCGACGCCGCGCACGTCGCCGAGATCGTCGACGACAGCCACGGCATGCGCCGCGTCGAGATCCGCTGCGCGCGGTGCGACGCGCACCTGGGCCACGTGTTCCCCGATGGCCCGGCGCCGACCCGCCAGCGCTACTGCCTGAACTCGGTATCGCTGCAGTTCGTCGCCGCGGGCGAGCCGACCCCGCTGCGCGAGTAAGGTACGGTCGGGCGGTGAAGCTGCAGCTGCCGTTCTTGCCGCCGGTCGAGCCGATGCTCGCCAAGCTCTCGGCCAAGCTGCCGCCCGAGGGCGAGGGCTATGTCTACGAGCCCAAGTGGGACGGGTTCCGCGCGCTGGTGTGGAAGAGCGGCGACGAGGTCTACATTCAAAGCCGCGACCTCAAGCCGCTCGGCCGCTACTTCCCCGAGCTCGAGACCCAGCTCCGCACCCACCTGCCCGATCGCTGCGTGCTCGACGGTGAGGTCGTGATCGCCACCGATGGCCGGCTCGACTTCGACGCCCTGCTGCTCCGCATCCACCCGGCCGCGAGCCGGATCCAGCTGCTCGCCGAGCAGTCGCCGTCGGCGTTCGTCGCGTGGGACCTGCTCGCGTTCGGCGACGACGACCTGCGCGAGCGGCCGCAGCTCGAGCGCCGCGCCGCGCTCGAGCGCGCGCTGGACGGCGTGAAGCCGCCGGTCCACCTGACCCCGGCGACCCGCGACCGCGCCGTCGCCGCCGACTGGTTCCAGCGGTTCGAGGGCGCCGGGCTCGACGGCGTGATGGCCAAGCCCGAGGCGCTGCCGTACATGCCCGGCAAGCGCGCGATGCTCAAGATCAAGCACAAGCGCACCGCCGAGTGCGTCGTCGGCGGGTTCCGCTGGTACAAGGGCGGCAAGGGCACCCTGGTCGGCTCGCTGCTGCTCGGGCTGTACGACGACGCCGGCTTCCTCCACCACGTCGGCGTGACCTCGGCGTTCACCCGCGACAAGCGCGCCGAGCTCGCGCAGAAGCTCGAGCCGCTGCGCGAGCACGCGGCCGAGGGCCACCCGTGGCGCGACTGGGCCGACTGGCAGGATAAGGAGACCGAGCAGCGCCGGCCGGGCGCGACCAGCCGGTGGAACCGCGGCAAGGACCTGTCGTGGGAGCCGATCCGCATCGGCCTGGTCTGCGAGGTCTCGTTCGAGCACCTGCAGGGCACCCGGTTCCGCCACGCCGCGCACTTCCAGCGCTGGCGGCCCGACAAGCCGGCGAGCGAGTGCCGCTACGATCAGCTCGAGGAGACGCCGGCGTTCGAGCTCAAGAACATCTTCGGCGCGCCGGGATAGCGCCAGGCTACAAAGAGATCGACTGGCCGAGCGGGCCGCCGTAGACGCCCAGGTCGTACGGCGTGCCGTCCGGCTCGTGATCGCCGAAGCAGCCGCGGTCGACGCCGGGCGAGCCGGGCGCGAGGTGGTAGTCGCTGGCCCCGGCGATCCGCGGATCGAGGTTGGCGAACCGCGGGTCCACGTCGAGGTTGCCGTCCTTGCCGATCGTGAACCGGGGCGGCACGTCGAACAGGTCGGTCTGGTCGGCGCCGTTGTGGAAGAACAGGTTGCAGCGGATCGCGCCGTTCTGGATGTACTGGAAGTGGATCGCGACGTCGGAGCCGACGATCGCGTTGGCGATGATGTCGAGGTACGCGGCGTCGTTGCCGATCGCCAGCTGGGCGTTGTCGATGAACACGTTGTTGGCGACCAGCGTGTGATCGTCGAAGTGGTTGGCGACCAGCGCGCTGCGGTTGCCGACGAACACGTTGTTCCGGACCACGCCGATGCCGTGGTAGTTCAGCATCACGCCGATGTCGTTGTCCTCGAAGAGGTTGCCGTAGATCAGCGCCGGCGACTTCTGGCTCGGGCCGCTCCACTTCTGCGCCGGGTCGTAGCCCGGGACCTCGCCGCCCAGGCCCTCGCCGCTGACGAAGATGCCGGCGCGGTACCAGTTGCCCGAGCACTGGTAGACATCGTCGGTGGCGCAGCCGCCGTTGCCGGTGGTGCCGCGGAACGTGAAGCCCGAGACCGTGCTGCCCGGCGCGATCGACAGGTCGACCAGGGTGCGGGCCTCGCCGCGGCCGTCGAGGATGGTGCGGCTCGCGCCGCTGCCCAGCAGGCACACGCCCTGCTTCATGATCACGGTCTCGGTGTAGCGGCCGGGCGCGACAGTGATCGTGTCGCCGGGGTGCGCGGCGTTGACCGCGGCCTGGATCGTCGGGTACTGCGCCGGCACGTGCAGCTGGGGCGAGCGCGGCGAGCACGCGGCGAGCACGGTCTGCGTCGCGATCACCGCGCCGTCGCCGCCGGTGACGGCCGCGAACGCCCGGGTCCCGTCGGTCGCGGCGACGGTGATCGGGCTGCCGTCGGACACGACCGTGGCGTCGACCGGCATGCGGCCGTCGGCCAGCGTGGTCGTGGTCACCAGCCAGCCGGGCTCGAGGCCATCGATCACCAGCGGCGCCGCGACGTCCGGCTCCGCGCCGGGGTACGAGCCGAAATCGGGATCCGTCGTGCCGGGCGGGTGGTCGGTGATCCCGCCGCTGCTCGCGCACGCCGTCAGGCCGAGCGCCATCACCAGGGCCGATCGCATCGAGGTCATGGCTGCATCATAGGCCACGCGACGCCGCCTGCCGAACGGCGTCGCGTGGCAACCCTCGGCAGGCGGGTCACGGCTCGCCCGGAGCTCCGCCGGTGTACTCCGTGCGGAAGTCATAGTCCGGGTCCGGCGCCTCCGGCGGCGGGCGCTCGGCCTCGGGCACGTTCTTCAGGTTGATCCGCACGCGGTACCAGGCCGAGAACTTGCCGCGGTTGGTGTCGACCAGGACGTGCTCGGGCGCGAGCCGGGCGAACACCGCCGGGTGGCGCGCCTTCCAGCGCTCGAGCCCGGCGAGCGCGTCGGCCTTGAGCTTGGCCTTGGCGATCGTGATCACCGGGATCTTGGCCCGCGGCGGCGCGGCGCCGATCGATCTGGCGCGCGACGGCGCGACCCGGGGCGCCTCGCCGGGCGCCTTGGCGAAGTGCGGCGGATGCGGCGCGTCGACCTGGCCCTCGGCGGCCTGGCGATCGGCGAGCGCGAGCAGCGAATCGATCGCGAACGCGTGATCGTCGATCGCGGCGTGGGCGTCGCCGCGCGCGGCGAACAGCGCCGGCACGGTGCGCACCGTGAAGTCGTGCGGATCGCAGGCGAACAGGTCGTCCCACGACAGCGGCATCGACACCCGCGCGTCCGGCGTCGGCCGCACCGAGTACGCGCTCGCCGTCGTCCGGTCGCGCGCGTTCTGGTTGTAGTCGAGGAACACCCCGTGCCGCTCCTCCTTCCACCACCGCGCGGTCGCGATCGCCGGCGCCCGGCGCTCGACCTCGCGGGCCAGCGCCAGGCCGGCGCGGCGGACCTCGGCGAACGGCCACGACGGCTGGATCCGCACCCAGACGTGGATGCCGCGCGATCCCGAGGTCTTGGGCCAGCCGACCAGGCCGTGCTCGGTCAGCACCTCGCGCGCGACCCGCGCGACCTCGACGATCTGCGCCCAGCCCACGCCCGGCACCGGATCGAGATCGATGCGCAGCTCGTCGGGCCGATCCATGTCCTCGCGCCGCACCGCGTGCGGGTTCAGATCGATGCAGCCGAGGTTCACCACGTAGACCAGCTGCGCCACGTCGTTGACCACGACCTCGTCGGCGTGGCGGCCCGACGGGAACCGGAACGTCGCGACCTCGACCCAGCCGGGGCGCACGACCGGCGCGCGCTTCTGGTAGAACGGCTCGCCGTCGGCGCCCTCGACGAACCGCTTCAGGATCTGCGGCCGGCGCGCCACGCCGCGCAGCGCGCCGTCGGCCACGGCCAGGTAGTACTCGACCAGCTGCAGCTTGGTGATCCCGGCCCTGGCAAAATACAGCTTCTCGGGGTTCGACACCGGCACGTCGTGCCCGGCGAGCGAGAGGATCTCCGTCCGAGCCTTTGCCACGCCCGGATCCTTGCACGATCCGCTCCGACACCACATGGTTGCGCACCGTGTCCGAGCCGGCCTCGATCAAAGCGCTGCTGCGGCTGGCCGGCCCGATGGTGCTCGCGCGCGCCAGCCAGTCGGTCGTGACCTTCGCCGACGCCTACCAGGTCCGCCACCTGGGCCACGAGGCGATCGCCGCGGTCGCGACCGGCGGGCTCAACGTCATGGGCTTCCTGATGCTGGCGTGGGGCCTGGTGTTCATCATCCAGAGCTTCGTGGCCCAGCTCGCGGGGCGCGGCGCGCGCGACGAGGCCCCGCGCTTCGCGTGGTACGGCCTGATCCTGGCCGGCCTCGCCGGCGCGATCGCCGCCGCGATGATCCCGCTGATCGGCCCGATCCTCACGCACACCGAGTACTCGCCGGGCGTGCGCGATCACATGGCGAGCTACATGGCGATCCGGCTGCTGTCGGTCGGCGCGGTGATCGGTGTCGAGGCGCTGGGCAACTGGTACGGCGGCTTGGGCAACACCTGGGTGCAGATGGCCGCGGGCCTGCTCACGATGGTCACGGCGGTGTTCTTCAACTGGGTGCTGATCGACGGCCACCTCGGCGCGCCGGCGATGGGCGTCGACGGCGCGGCGCTGGCCAGCACGATCGCCAGCGGCCTAGGCTTCGCGTTCGCGTTCGCGGTGTTCTGGCGCCGGGCCGGCGGCGCGCCGACGACGCCCGCCGGCAAGCTCTCGCTGCGCGAGCTCGGCCGGGTCGTGCGGTTCGGCCTGCCCAACGGGCTCAACTGGTTCCTCGAGCTCGCCGCGTTCCAGCTGTTCGTCAACGGCATGCTCGCCGGCCTGGGCGGCGTGACCGTGGCCGCGCTCAACGTCGTGCTCGCGGTCAACTCGCTGTCGTTCATGCCGGCGTTCGGCCTGGCGTCGGCGGGCGCGATCCTCGCTGGCCAGGCGATCGGCGCGGGCGAGCGCGACCGGGTGTGGCCGCAGGTCAAGATCACGCTGGCGTGCAACATGGTGTGGATGGGGACGATCGCGGTCGTGTACCTGGTGTTCCCGCGCGCCGTGCTCCAGCTGTTCGACAGCGAGCACGGCGGCCAGCTGGTCGTGATCGGCGCGAGCATGCTGGCGATCAGCGCGGCGTGGCAGCTGGCCGACGCGGTCGGCATGACCCTGTCGGAGACGCTGCGCGCGGCGGGCGACACCGCGTGGACCGCGATGGTCCGCCTGGCGGTCGCGTGGTTCGGCTTCCTGCCGGCCGCGTACCTGGTCGTCAGCCGCCGGCACGGCGGGCCCAACGGCGCGATGCTGTGCCTGGTCGGCTACATCGCGCTGCAGTCGGGGCTCCTGGCCTGGCGGTTCCGCTCGGGGCGCTGGAAGCAGATCCAGCTGATCGAGCCGAAGCTGGTCTGAGTCTACGCTTCTGAATGAGCGACGCTGGCCAGCGCCGCGCCGTCGACCGGCTCGCCCATCGCGGTGCCGGTCCGCATGTGATCGATGACGTCGTTGATCTCGGCGCCGAACAGCAGCGAGATCGCCGAGAGCCACAGCCAGGTCAAGAAGATGATACCGCCGCCGAGCGCGCCGTACGTGTTCGAGTAGCTGTTGAAGTGGCTGAGGTAGAAGCCGAAGCCGAAGCTGATCACCAGCCACAGGATCACGGCGGTGACCGCGCCGAACGAGAACAGCTTGAACGGCTTGTCGGTGTTGGGCAGGAACTTGTAGAGCGCGGCCCACACGAACAGCACGAGGATGCCGGCGCCGACCCAGTGGCCGATCGCCCACAGCCAGTCGAACACGCCGCCGAGCCCGAACCGGTCGACGATCCAGTGGCCGACCAGCGGACCGACCACGAGCAGGCCGAGCGCGGCGATCACCACCGAGGTCACGCCCAGCGTCATGCTGATCGCGATCACCTGGCGCTTCCACCACGGCCGGGTCTCGGTCGTGTTGAACATCGCGTTGAGCGCGCCCATCAGCGAGTTCATGCCGCGCGACGCACCCCACAGCGCCAGCGTGGCGCCGCCGATCGCGAACCCGGCATGACGCGTCTCCATCAGCGTCGTGACCTGCGTGGTCACCAGCTCCCGGGTCGCCGACGGCATCGCCTGGGTCGCCATGCCCAGGCCCTGCAGCAAGGTCTGGTCGGGCAGGACCAGCAGGCCGACGGTGACGATGAACACGATCATCGGGAACAGCGCCAGGATGGCGTAATAGGCCATCATCGCGCCGTTATCGACCAGGTTGTCGTGGAGCAGCTCGTGGAAGAGGTACTTGATGAACCTCACGACATAGTTACAGGTGGGCGGCTTCGCCACGGCAGTGCGGTCACGCCCGCCCAGGTTAGGAATTGGCACCCGATTTTGCATGACATGGTCGGCCACGCTGCTCGTGGAGCAGCGATTGTGCCAGCGCGCCCAGCAGGGCTCGAACCTGCGACCTACCGCTTAGAAGGCGGTTGTTCTATCCAGCTGAACTATGGGCGCAGACGCGCGCACGAGGCGGCGTGGCCTGCGACTTTGCCCCAGGTCCGCCGATCTCTCAAGGCCCATCAATAGTGTTAGGTTTGGCAACGATGCGTGTCATGCGAGTCCCTGCCCCCGCCCTGGTCATGCTCGGCGCCCTCGGCCTGGCCGCGTGCGGCAAGAACAACGAGAACGCCGGCGCCGAGCAGGCCAAGCGCGAGGCCGAGGCCGCGCAGAAGGCCAAGCCCAAGTCCGAGGCCGCCCCGGCCCAGAAGCTGGCGACGCCCGTCCCCGGCGAGCAGCACGTGCCGTGCAGCCAGCTGATCGACCTGCCCGCGTTCCAGACCGCGCTCGGCGAGAAGGATCCGCCGCAGGTCAAGGACGTCACCAAGAACGACGCGCGCGCCGCGGCGTCGTGCGCGATCGTGCGCGGCGGCAAGCGCCCGAGCGAGGCCGAGCAGAAGGCGATGCTCAAGCGCCAGCCGCGGCTCGGCGTCCTGCCCGGCGACGACTTGTGCATCGTCACCGCGTACTGCTGGACGATCGAGGACGCCGACCGGTTCAAGGCCAAGTGCAAGCAGCAGAAGGACCAGGACGACGACTCGCTGGGCAGCTACGCCTGCGTCCACGTGTTCCCGACCGGCGCCGACGACGTCAAGCAGTTCACGTTCTTCGACGAGGACACCCGGTGCATCCTCCAGGCGCGCGGCGGCCCGAGCAACGTCAACAACGAGACGATCCAGGCGTGCGCCAAGACCGCGCGCGACACCATCGGCCCGACCCAGATCGCGTCGGGCGCTGCGCCGGGCACCGCGGCGGGCACGGTGCCGGCGGGCACGGGCGCGCCGGTCAACCCGGCGGCGTCGACGCCCGCGGGGAACTAGCCTAGCTTCGGGTCACCGTCAGGCCGGTGATGCAGCGGTACGGCTTGCCCTTGTAGTCGGTGACGACGTACTCGAGCGCGACCTGATACTCCTGGTGGAACGCCGCGAACAGCAGCTGGACGTTGGTGTCCGACAGCTCGCGGCCCTTGCAGGCCAGGCCGCCCCAGCGGTAGTTCCACTGGGCCTTGTCGTGATCGAGCCAGATCGCGCCGTGGAACAGCTTGTAGCTGGCGTCGCTCGGCTCGAGCGACATGAGCTGCGCGATCGACGACGTGGCCGTGGTCTCGGCGCGCGCCGGCGCCCGCAGCGCGCAGACCAGGAGCACCACCAGCAGGGCCCAAGAACGTGACATCACCGGCTATCGTCGTCTGGCCGCGCCCGCGAACGCAAGGGCCGGCGGCGCCGGCGCGTCGCGCCGAGCACCGCGATCGCCAGGCCGCCCGCGAGCCAGCCGCCCGCGCCGCGGCTCGCGCTGCAGCAACCCGCCCCGCCGGCCACGCACACGCCGCTGCTGCTGCCGGTGGTCAGCGGCTGGCAGATCTGGTCGGCGGCGCAGGTGTCGCCGTCGATCTGGCAGGTCGCGCTGCACGCCTGGGCGCCCGCCGCGCCCTCGCAGCGCAGGCTCTTGCAGAACTGCGGGTACGTGCAGGCGTCGCCGAGCTCGCCGGCCGGCGGGTCCCACAGGCAGCGGCCGGCGTCGCAGCGCTGGCCGGTCGCGCAGCTCGACGCGGCCGTGCACGGCGCGCCCCGGGTCAGCGTGATGATCGGCGATGCCGCCGCGAGGCCGAGGTCGTCGTAGGCCACCGCCGACACGTCGATGATGCCGTCGGGCAGCGCCGCCGGCACGGTCAGCTGGTAGCTCGACGGATCGGGCTGGCCGTCGGCGAGGAACTTGGCGCCGGGCGCGGTCGCCCACGCGAAGCCGTTGATCACGAGCTCGACCCGCGCGACCCCGCGCTGGGCCCCGGCCGTGGCCGACGCGGTGGCGCCGAGCGCGCCGCCGGCGACCGGCGACTGCAGCGCGATCGTCGGCGGCGGCGTGATCGGCGTGCCCGGCCCGAACACGACGAGCAGCTTGCGGTGCGAGGTCTGCAGCCCGCCGCACTTGCAGGCGCGCGCCGCGTCCTCGCCGCAAGTCGCCGGCTCGTCGCGGAAGAACTTCTCGCCGCCGCAGTCGCCGCGATAGGTCATCGGATCGCTGCACGCCGAGCGGTGGTTCGAGAACTCGTACTCGTGGTCGAGGCCGAACGCGTGCGCGATCTCCTGGGCGGCGGTCCAGCAGATATTGTGGATGCGATCGGCCGGCGGGTGCTGGTTGGCGAACGTGAACGACAGCGAGTTGTCGAGCGGCCGGCAGTCGCTGGCGAGCGGCGCGGCGCCGAGGATGTCGTCGGTCAGGCCGATGTTGGCCGGCCGGCCGGCGATGATCGCCTCGTGGTAGCTCGCGGGCGCCGCCGGCTTCTGATCGGTGACCGTGACGTCGTACGGCGAGTAGACCTCGGTCAGGCACTGGACGATCGCGGCCCAGTCGGCGTCGGCGTCGGCCCCGAGCGTACCGGCGGCGCTGGCGAACTCGGTGATGGTCGAGACCGTGCGCTTGGGCACCATCGAGGTGCCGGTCCGCGCGTCGGTGGCGCCGAGGCGGACGGTGCAGCTACCGCGGCAGCGCTCGAGGTAGATCACCCGCGAGACGGCCGCCGGCGCGGCGCGCTGCCCCCTGGCGGGTACGTCGACGGTCACGTCGCGCCGGGGTGCGGCCAGCGCCGGGCTCGCCAGCGCCAGCACGAGCCAGAGCGATCGCAACCTCACTCGTCCCAGTATAGCGTCCCGGGCGCTCAGGGCTCGTAGCTCATCACCGGGCCGATCGTCACCTTCGGCAGCATGCGGATCTGCCCCGGCGTCCACTGGACCGCGACCTCGATGTCGACCGGCTCGATGCCCGCGGGGAAGTGCGCCGACGCCGCCTGCTCCGACACGCAGAACTCCAGCATGCTGCGCCCCGGCATCCCGTCGTCGGTCGGCGCGTGGTGATCCGGCGTGCTGACGATCCGCTCCATCGAGCCGTGGCCGTCGGCCGAGATTGTCAGCAGCACGACCAGGGTCGCGGCCGCGACCTCGTCGCGGGTGCCCGCGTTGCGCTGCGCCCACTCGGTGAAGCACGCCAGCACCGGGCCGCGCGTGCCGTCGAGCGCCTCGGTGATCTGCTGGATCGGCGCCACGGCCGGCCGGCGCGACGGCTCCGCCGCGCGCACCGCGACCCCACGGCCCTTCTCGTAGCGCGCCACCGTCGCGGTCAGCACCTCGAGCTTGGCCTGCTTCTCGCGCAGCTGGAGCTCGAGCTGGTGGACCTCGTCGTGATCGGCGTCGGCTCGATGCTGCATCTCGGCGCGCAGCCGGCGCAGCTCCTGTTCGAGCCCGCGCTTCTCGTCGATCAGCTGCTGCATCACGGTCTGGTCGGGCTTCGCCGGCGGCTCGAGCGGCGGCCGCGCCATCACCCACGCGCCGGCGCCGCCGAGCACGACCACGCCGGCCAGGCCGAGCAGCGCGTAGCGCGCGGATGCCCGGTGCGGCACCGGGACCAGCTCGGTGATCAGCGCCGCCATCGTCGGGAACCGCCGCGCCCGATCGCGCTCGAGGCCGCGCAGCACGGTGCGGGCGATCACCGGCGGGAGCTTGCTGCCCTCGGGCGGCGGCATCGCCCGGTCGCCGCCCTCGAGCATCCGGACGCTGGTCCCGCCCGGCAGCGGGTGGCAGCCGTACAGCGCCTCGTACAGCGCGACGCAGAAGCTGAACTGGTCGCTGCGCGCGTCGAGGTCCTGGCCGGTGATCTGCTCGGGCGGCATGTAGCGCGGCGTGCCGAGCACGGTGCCGGTCGCCGTCAGCGCGACGTCGAGCGCGGTCAGCTCGGGCCGGGCCCGGGCCAGCTCGTCGGGCGCCAGCACCGAGCGCGCCAGACCGAAGTCGGTCACCCGGACCCGGCCGTCGCCGCCGACCAGGACGTTGTCGGGCTTGAAGTCGCGGTGGAGCAGCCCCACGCCATGCGCGGCGACCAGGCCGCGCGCCGCCTGGAGGAACACATCGATGATCTCGCGCCAGGTCCGCGGGTACTTGCGCAGCCAGCTGGTCAGGGTGTCGCCCTCGACGAACTCCATCGCCATGTACAGGTCGCCGTCGTCGGTGGTGCCGACGTCATAGACCGACACGACGTTGGGGTGCGACAGCTGGGCGATCGCCTGGGCCTCGCGGCGCAGCCGGGCCCGCGCGTCGGTGTCCGAGCCGGTCATCCCCGATCGAAGCAGCTTCAGCGCGATCTTGCGGTCGAGCTGCGGGTCGTAGGCCGCGAACACCACGCCCATGCCCCCGGCGCCGATCGACGACAGCACCAGGTAGCGGCCGACCCGGTCGCCGACCGACAGCGCCTTCTTGGGCAGCTCGGTCAGCTGCGACGACAGGTCGAACTTGAACGTCCGGGCCTGCGAGTCGTCGCCGGTGCCCTGGGCGAGCGCGGCGACCAGCGCGCGGCAGTCCCGGCAGCCCGCCAGGTGGCGCTCCGCCTTGCCCAGCGCGGCCTCCGACAACGCGCCCGAGACGAACTCGCTCGCGGCGTTGTCATCGAGATGGTCCACCACCGGCAATTAGGGTAGGTCCCAAGTCATTGAAAATCAATGACATATACGCGCGTCCCGTTGCCGACATTCCGCCCTTGCTTGTGGGCTTATTCATTGGTAGCAATCCCGCGCCCTTATCCGCCCCCTCGGCCGCTCCAGGCCCGGCGGTTTGCCAGCCTGGGGCTCTAGGAGACGTTCCGTGCTCAGTGACCTGTCCAAAGTCCGCAACATCGGTATCTCGGCTCACATCGACAGTGGCAAGACCACGCTGACCGAGCGCATCCTGTATTACACCGCCCGCATTCACGCGATCCACGAGGTCAAGGGTAAGGACGGCGTCGGCGCGAAGATGGACTCGATGGAGCTCGAGCGCGAGCGCGGCATCACGATCCAGTCCGCCGCGACGTTCTGTCAGTGGCCGCCCTCGGAGAAGGCGCGCGGCGTCATGGCCGTGCCCGGCTCGCCGATCAAGGCCCAGCACCACATCAACATCATCGACACCCCCGGCCACGTCGACTTCACGATCGAGGTCGAGCGCTCGCTGCGCGTGCTGGACGGCGCCATCATGGTGCTGTGCGGCGTCGCCGGCGTGCAGTCGCAGAGCTACACCGTCGACCGCCAGATGCGCCGGTACAAGGTGCCCCGCATCGCGTTCGTCAACAAGCTCGACCGCACCGGCGCGAACCCGTACCGCGTCCGCGACCAGCTGCGCGACAAGCTCAAGCTTCACCCCGTCATGATCCAGATGCCGATCGGCCTCGAGGACAAGCTCGAGGGCGTGGTCGATCTGGTCGAGATGGTCGCGTTCACGTTCCACGGCGACAACGGCGAGAACATCGAGCGCGGCCCGATCCCGGCCGAGCTGATGGACCAGGCGCAGAAGATGCGCGAAGAGATGCTCGACAACCTGTCGATGGTCAACGACGAGCTGACCGAGGCGATGCTCGAGGACAAGGTCACGCCGGAGCTGATCCGGCAGAGCCTGCGCACCGCGACCATCGCGCTCAAGTGCACCCCCGTCATGTGCGGCTCGGCCCTCGGCAACAAGGGCGTCCAGCTGCTGCTCGACGGCGTCTGCAACTACCTGCCCGAGCCGCGCGACGTCGAGAACATCGGCCTCGACCTCGACAAGGAAGAGGCGCCGGTCGTCATCGTCTCGGATCCGAACAAGCCGCTCGTCATGCTGGCGTTCAAGCTCGAGGACGGCCGCTACGGTCAGCTGACCTACGTCCGCATCTACCAGGGTCAGATCAACAAGGACGACTTCGTCGTCAACACGCGCAACGGCAAGAAGGTCAAGGTCGGCCGCCTCGTCCGCATGCACTCGGACGACAAGGAAGAGATCACCAACGCCGGCGCCGGCGACATCTGCGCGATCTTCGGCGTCGACTGCAACTCGGGCGACACGTTCACCGACGGCACCGTCAACTTCGCGATGACGTCGATGTTCGTGCCGTCGACCGTCATCTCGGTCGCGATCAAGGCGAAGGACTCCGGCGCCGAGATCAACATGTCCAAGGCGCTCAACCGGTTCACCAAGGAAGATCCGACCTTCCGGTGCTGGGTCGATCCCGAGTCGGCCGAGACGATCATCGCCGGCATGGGCGAGCTCCACCTCGACGTGTACATCGAGCGCATGAAGCGCGAGTACAAGGCCGAGGTCGTCACCTCGCCGCCGCAGGTCGCGTACCGCGAGACGATCGGCCAAAAGGTCGAGTTCAGCTACACGCACAAGAAGCAGACCGGTGGCTCCGGTCAGTACGGTAAGGTCGCCGGCTTCGCCGAGCCGTTCGACGGCGACTTCGAGTTCGCCGACGAGATCAAGGGTGGCTCGATCCCGCGCGAGTTCATCTCGTCGTGCGAGAAGGGCTTCAAGTCGATGATCGCCAAGAGCCCGCGGCTCGGCGTGCCGGTCGTCGGCGTCCGCGTGACGATCAACGACGGTGCGTCGCACGCCGTCGACTCGAGCGACATCGCGTTCCAGGAAGCGGCGCGCGGCGCGTTCCGCGACTTCTTCTCGCGCGCCAAGCCGCGGATCCTCGAGCCGATCATGAAGCTGTCGGTCGAGGGCCCGGCGGAGTACTCGGGCAACATCCTGTCGACCGTGATGCAGCGCCGCGGCGTGGTCATCGGCTCGACCGAGGAAGACGGCAACTGCCGCGTCGACGCCGAGGTTCCGCTCGCCGAGATGTTCGGCTACTCGACCCCGCTGCGCAGCTCGACCCAGGGCAAGGCGGAGTTCACCATGGAGTTCGCGCGCTACTCCGAGGTGCCGAGCAACATCTCCGAGGAGCTGCTCGCCAAGGCCGCCAAGGCCAAGGAAGCCAAGAAGTAAGCGGCTCGTTCCCGTAGCGACCCGGCGCCCCGCTCGATGCGGGGCGTTGGCGTTTTCGGGTACCGTGAGACTCGATGAACCCACCAGCCGCACGCGGCATGCTCGAGCTGATCGGCAACACCCCGCTGGTCCAGGTCACCTGCTTCGACACCGCCGGCACCGAGCTGTGGGTCAAGCTCGAGAGCCACAACCCGGGCGGCTCGATCAAGGACCGGATCGGCCTGTCGATGATCGCGGCGTTCGAGCGCGACGGCAAGCTCGCGCCGGGCGGCCGGCTGATCGAGGCGACGGCGGGCAACACGGGCCTGGGCCTGGCGCTGGTCGCGGCGCTGCGCGGCTACAAGCTGACCCTGGTCGTCCCCGACAAGATGAGCCAGGAGAAGGTCATCCACCTCAAGGCGCTCGGCGCCGAGGTGCTGTGGACCCGCAGCGACGTCGGCAAGGGCCACCCGGCGTACTACCAGGACATGGCACAGCGCATCGCCCGCGAGTCGGGCGCGCTGTACGTCAACCAGTTCGAGAACCCGGCCAACCCGCTGGCGCACGAGGCCACGACCGGCCCCGAGATCTGGGCGCAGACCGGCGGCCGGCTCGACGCCATGGTGTGCGGCGTCGGCTCGGGCGGGACGCTGACCGGGCTGTCGCGCTACTTCGGCCAGGTCGCGCCCGAGGTCGAGATGGTGCTCGCCGATCCCAAGGGCTCGGTGCTCGCCGGCTACATCGAGACCGGCGTGGTCGGCGAGGCCGGGTCGTGGCTGGTCGAGGGCATCGGCGAGGACTTCATCCCGCCGATCTGCGACCTGTCGCGGGTCAAGACCGCGTACGTCGTCGACGACGCCGAGGCGTTCGCCACGGTCCGGACCCTGCTCGCCAAGGCGGGGATCCTCGCCGGCACGTCGAGCGGCGTGCTGATCGCGGCGGCCGTCCGGTACTGCCGGGATCGCGCCGCGCGCGGCATGCGCCCCGGCAAGGTCGTGACCATCGTCGCCGACAGCGGCGCCAAGTACCTGTCCAAAGCGTATCGCGACGAGTGGCTGGCGGACCAGGGCCTGCTGCAGCGCCCGGGCTACGGCGACCTGCGCGACGTGGTGGCGCGGCGCGCCGGCGATGCCCAGCTGGTTGCGGTCGCTCCGGATGACGCGCTGCGCGTCGCCTACGCGCGGATGCGGCTGTACGACGTCTCGCAGCTGCCGGTGATGGATCGCGGCGCGCTGATGGGCATCGTCGACGAGTCGGACCTGCTGGTCGCGCTGCTCGCCGGGGAGCGCGCGTTCGAGCGCTCGGTGCGAGAGGTGATGACGACCAAGGTCGAGACCCTGCCGCCCGAGGCACCGCTGAGCGAGCTGGTCCGCGTGCTCGACGCCGGCATGGTCGGCGTGGTCGTCGAGAAGGGCACGCTGTTCGGCCTGGTCACGCGCATCGACCTGGTCAACTACCTGCGGCGCCGGGCGCAGGTAGGATGATGCCGATGAGCCACACGATGATGGACGTCGCGCTGACCCTCGACGTGATCGCCGAGCGCGCCGAGCGCTGGATGGCCGATCGCGAGGTGGTGTCGCGCCGCGCCGACCGGAGCCTGGCGCGGACCACGTATCGCCAGGTGATCGATCGCGCGCGCCGGCTGGCCCGCGCGCTGGTCGGCGCCGGCATCCGCAAGGGCGATCGGGTGGCGACGCTGATGTGGAACCACGCCGAGCACCTCGAGGCGTACTTCGGGATCCCGCTCGCCGGGGGCGTGACCCACACGCTGAACCTCCGGCTGCATCCGAGCGAGATCGCGTACATCGCCCAGGACGCCGGCGACCGCATCGTGATCGTCGACGACATCCTGCTGCCGCTGCTCGATCAGGTGATCGCCCACGGCGGCGCGTTCGAGCGGGTGATCGTCGTCGGCGCGAACCGCGAGCCGCACGAGGCCTACGAGGACGTCCTGGCCGGCGCGCCCGACGTCGCGCTGCCGGCGCTGTCCGAGCACGACGCGCTGGCCACCTGCTACACCAGCGGCACGACCGGCAAGCCCAAGGGCGTGGTCTACAGCCATCGCTCGACCCTGCTGCACACGCTGACCATCGCCCTGCCCGACTCGCTCGCCCTGGCGCGCCAGGACACGGTGATGCCGGTCGTGCCGATGTTCCACGTCAACGCGTGGGGCTTGCCGTACGCGGCGGCGATGATCGGCGCCAAGCTGGTGTTCCCCGGGCCGCACCTCGATCCGGCCAGCCTGCTGGATCTGATCGTCGCCGAGCGGGTCAGCGTCGCGGCCGGCGTGCCGACGATCTGGCTCGGGATCCGCGAGGCGCTCGACGCGGCGCCCGGCAAGTGGCCGCTGCCGGCGGGGCTGCGGATGATCGTCGGGGGCTCGGCCGCGCCCGAGCAGCTGATCCGCGACTTCGACCGCCAGGGCATGACGCTGTTGCACGCGTGGGGCATGACCGAGATGTCGCCGGTCGGCCTGATCTCGCGGCTGCCGCCCGAGCTCGCCGAGGCTGACGACGACACGAAGTACCGGCAGCGCGCCAAGCAGGGCACACCGCCGCCGCTGGTCGAGGTCGTGCTGCGCAACGAGGCCGGCGAGGTGCCGCGCGACGATCGCACCGCCGGCGAGGTGCTCGTCAAGGGCCCGTTCATCGCGCGCGCCTACCACGGCGGCGCGACGCCCGAGCGCTGGACCGACGACGGCTACTTCCGCACCGGCGACGTCGCGCGGATCGACGCGCACGGCTTCGTCCAGCTGACCGACCGGATCGCCGACATGATCAAGAGCGGCGGCGAGTGGATCGCGTCGCAGGAGCTCGAGAACGCGCTGATGGGCCACCCGGCGGTGCGCGAGGCCGCGGTGATCGGCGTGCCGCACCCGCGGTGGAGCGAGCGGCCACTCGCGGTGTACGTGCTCAAGCCCGGCGCGACCGCGACCACCGAGGAGCTGCGCGCGCACCTGGCCGCGAAGTTTCCGAAGTTCTGGGTGCCCGATGCGTTCGAGTTGATCGACGCGATCCCGCGAACGTCGGCCGGCAAGTTCCTCAAGACCGCGCTGCGCGATCGCTATCGCGGGTACTACCAGGCGCGGCCTGCGTCACAGGAGGAGTAGCGGCGGCGCGGATCTGCGAGAAACGGACTATCTCGACGAGATGTGGCTTGTTGCCTCGCGCGAACACCCGTATGAAATAGGAGTGACGCCCTCCGTACGCTCGCTCGTGAAGACCGCCAAGGACGCGATGTTCGATGTGTTCCCGGGGGTCGTGCGGCGGGGCCCGGCGCTCGCCAAGCGGGTGGCGCTGACGTTCGACGATGGCCCCGATCACATGACCGGGGACTACCTCGACCTGCTCGACAAGCTCGGCGTCCCCGCCACGTTCTTCCTGATCGGCAACCGCGCCGAGCAGCGCCAGGACATCGTCCGCGAGTACGTGCGCCGCGGCCACCAGATCGCCGGCCACGGCTTCGACCACAAGCGCTTCAACAAGCTCAGCCGCCGCGACCTCCTCGCCCAGTGCGCGCGCACCGAGAGCGCGCTCGGCGGCCAGATGAGCGGCCGGCCTTGGGTCCGCCCGCCCCACGGCTCGGTCGACGCCTCCTCGCTCGTCAACCTGATCACCTCCGGCTACACCGTCGCGATGTGGTCGCTCGACGCCAAGGACTACGACACCCAG